>JAZODZ010000494.1:0-5312 GCA_045597285.1 Myxococcota bacterium | reverse complement strand
GACCTTCGACTCGCCACGGCGCTCTGCCCGCATCTTTTGTGGGTTCACACCGCCGCACACCGGCTCCTTCTCAAACTGGGGCTATGGCGCGATGCTCTGTCGTTGCTCGAACGCGAACTCTCGCTACTCATTACTCCGGATCAGACGATTGCCATCAGCCTGACGGCCTCCGATCTCTACTGGCTCGTCGCCGACGATCGTGCGTCCGCAATGAACTGCGTTCGAAAATCGCTCGCCATCGATTCGACGTGCACCGGCGCACTCTATAACGGCCTTTGGATCGGCAATATCGAAGAACAACGCGAATTTGCCGAATCACTCGCACGCATCCTCGGGGCACCTTCGGAACGATCGGTTTTGTACGGGCTTGCCGGAAGCATACTCGCCTCGCGAGGCAATGAAGCCAAAGCCCTCGAATGCTACGCCAATGCAAGCCAGGCCGACAAAACCAATCCCTACGTCCTGCTGCACCACGCCATTCTGAACGAGCGCTTTGAAAAGCTCCCCGAGGCCGCACAAGCCTACGCACAAATCGCCCAAATCTTTGAAGATCCTGCCATCTGCGGCGAATTTTTCAGACGTGCCGGCACCATCCTCGGCTACATCAGCGCCCCGGAAAAAAGCGGTTTCCTGCTCTGCGAAGCCCTCAAAAAAGTCGAAGACAAATTCAGCGTCACCTGGGCAGCCTGCGAATCGTTCCACCGCATTGGCAATGCACAGAAATGCCTCGAACTGGAACGCATGCTCATCGAGATGGCACCGGATACGGAAACGAAAGCCGCTCACCTGCTCAGTTTTTCCGATCTGTGCCTCAACGAGCTCAACGAACCCGAACTCGCCATCGACGCGCTCGAAAAGACTGCCGCCTCCGGCCTCTATACAAATCTCGCCAATACGCGCCTTGCGGCCGTGTACGAATCCCGCGGCGAATGGGACAAGCTGGCCACCGTCCTTGCCCGCATGGAACAGACTTCGATATGGGACAAGTCATGCCTGCTGTGGCTTCTCGGCGATGCCCTTTGGCGCAGCGACGCCCGCGACGAAGCCATCGAAGTCTTTTCCAAAATCCAGACGACCATCGGGCACTTCCGCCTCGACCACGCTTTTGAACAGACCGGCAATCACGAAGCCCACGCGAGGATGCTCGAGAATTGGCTGCAAACGACGACGGATGCCGGAACGCACGACGCCATTCTGAGCCAGCTGCTGACGATCCTGACCGAACGACTTCACGCACCGGAAATCGCCATCCAATACCTGAAAGAAACGGGCATGACCCAGTTCTCACGCGACATTGCGTGGAAAAAGCTCCACCTGTCCATGGAACTCCAGCGTTACGACGACGCCGTCGCCGGCCTGATGCGCCTGAACGCGGAAACGACCGACCGCGACGAAGCCCTGATGTGGGCCATGGAAGCCGCGCTCATCGAAGATCGAGAGCTTCACAACGTCGATGCCGCCGTTGAGATTTTACGCGGCATTCACGAAGCCGCACCGGCCTTTGTCCCCGCCGTCATTTACCTCCATCACATTGGCCTGCGCGAAAAGAATCACGACATCGTCATGCTCGCGAATACCTGGCGTGAGGCGTTCCAGATGTCCGCGACCAAGAGGGCGGAAACGGCATGTGAAAATGCGCTCTCGTGCCTGAACAACCGCGACATCGACAGCGCCGTGTTATGGTTCGAAAAAGCCCGGAAACTCGCGCCTCTCAGCCCCTATCACCTCAGGATTTATATCGATCTGCTCAAATCGGCCTCGCGCTGGCAGGACGCCGTCAAAATCATTCAGGACTCGATCGACAACGCCCTACAGAACGCCCGAAAATCGGCGCTCGAATCCTCGCATCTCGACGACGACACCGACGAAAACGCCATCCTTCCCGATATGGAACTCGCCGCTGCGCAGGCCGAAGCCTCCCTTTCTGTCGAACAGAACACGCTTCGACAGATGATGCTCGATATTCAGTCATTCTGTCTCCATCATGCCCCGGGAACGATTGCCGGCCGCCAGAAACTGTTCGAACTGCGTCCGAGCATTTCCACGGCGATATCGTGGTTCTTCGACAAAGCGGCCGTCGAAGCGCCTTCCGAGCTGCCGAACACGCTCGCCGCGATTCGAACGAAACTGACGTCCGTTCCGGAAGAAATGAAATCGCTCTTCGACTGGTGCGCCGCAGAACTGATTCGACTCCAATGCCCGGACGGTGCCGATGCCCCAAGCGCATCCGCCATCCTCACGCTGTTAAAAAAGAGCCTCGATTTGCGATACGGTTCGTGCCTGCGCGCCGAAGTACTGCGGACGCTGCGCGAAATTCCAAACGAAGACATCACGTCGTGGCTGGAACGATATGCCGCGCTGACCCCCGACAAATGGATGAATTCCGCGCTCAGTCGCGAGGCCGCGCTTCGCGCGATATGGATCGAAGAGGATTTCGACACCGCACGCTCGCTATCGCAATCGCTGTCACGGGATGCAACCGATCGCCGTACCCTGTGGATGCTCGAACAGTTCTCTGCGGTTTCGGAAGACTGGAAGGCACTCGGCGTTTTCCGGGAAAAACTGGCACAATTTGAAAGTTCCGCCCAATCGAGGCTTCAGATACTCAAGAGCGCCCTGGCACCGTACGTCGACGAAGGTCTGACGGAACACGCCGTCCGCGTCGCCCAGGAATGCCTCAAACTCGACGGACACGCCTTCCCCGCGCTTGTCACGCTCGCGCATGTCGCAGAGGATAGCGAGGATTTGCATAGCCTGGCGTGTATTGCAGACAGGCTTTCGGAGGCCTCGGCATGCTCGGACAACCGCACGGAATATGGCCTTTGGGCCGCGCAAATCTGGTCCAAATCCCTGTCGCGGCCGGAGCAGGCGATTGCCGGTCTCGGGCGATTGCTCGCCCAGGAACCCGCCTGTATGCCGGCGATTTCCATGAGCGAAATTCTCTACAACCAGCTGGAAAAATACGACCAGTTGGGACGGATTTACGCAAGCGCGATTGCGGCGTTGCCCGAAGGCGAAATCCAGTGCACGCTCCTTCGAAAACAGGCCGTCCTTCTGGCCGAAAAGTTATCCGACGCACCCTCGGCCTGCCTGTCTCTCAACCGCATCATTGCTCAGAATCCTTCAGATGTCGAAGCCCTTTCCATGCTCTCCGAGCTCCTGATTTCGCAAGAGCGTTGGGGTGAAGCCGTCGATATCATCGAACAGCTCTCTAAAGTCGTCGACAGCCCGCAACAAAAGCGCGAAGCAAACCTGCGGCTGGCCAACATTCTCGTCCACCAGCTCGAACAGCCGGAACGGGCACGAAGGATTTTGCGCAAGCATCTCGTCCAGTTCGAACACGATATGCCGGCGCTTCAGCTTTTATACGATATTGCCTGCAGCGAACGAAACTGGAACGACGCCAAGACGACGCTCGAAGAAATTGGCCAGGCCGAAGGCACGGTCGAAGCCCGTCATGCCAAGCTGGCCTTTACGCGAGTGGCACGCGAGGCCGGATGGTCGCACGATTTCAGGACGCTGTACGAGCGCGAAGCAATTGCAGCCGTCATCGGGCATCGCGAGGATTTCGACGTACTCGTCGAAGATTATCGGGCGCACAATGAAATCAACCGTCTGATCGATGTCGCCAAACGCGAACTCGGTCAGCTCGGAAACGTCGAACAGATTGCCCTCTATCGCGGCTGCATTGCCGCTCTCCTCGTGGCAAACCGTCAGAACAACGAAGCCCTCGTGTTCCTGTCTGAAATCATTCACGATTCACAGAACACGGACTGGGCCTATCTCGCCAGAGCCCAGGCACTGACGAGCGACGGCAAGCTCGAAAGCGCCGTCGGTGAGTTCAGGCGGACGCTCACGAGAAACATCCATCTCGACGACGCCATGACGCCATTTATCGAGGTATTGAAGCAAACGGGCGATGAAATTACCCTGGCCTCGGTCGTCGCACTTCGCAAACTCCGCCAAAAAAGCGACTTCGACACACCCTGGACGCGTTGCGTAAAGGGAGCCCCACGCGGGTATTTCGATGTCGATCACATGCCGCTCGCCCGGGCTTTAATCGATGCCCAGCGCTATCTGCGCACGATGACGCCGTATGCTTTCGAGCTTTTCAGCGACAACATCTCGATATCGCCGTTGCCGGATTCGCACTGGTGTTTCGGGCGTTGCCACCGCCTGTTCGGACAGAATTTCGAACTCAAACAGGCCTTTGTGACCCGCGGTTTGAAGAACACGCTTTGCCGCGTAAAGCTACAGGCCGAACCCGCGCTCATCTTTGACGAATCGATTCTCGACGAGAACGAGCCCGTCGTATTTGATTTCTGGGCCGCATACGCCATGCATCAGGCCGTGTCGGGCGGCTGTGTGATCGACGTGTTGTCCGACTCGAGTGTCGATGCCCTGTTTTCTGCCTTATGTCAGGCAAAACCTGAATCCGCACTGGCCCAAACGATGAAAAAACAGCTTTTCAAAGCGCTTCCAAGAGCCGAACGAAAGCTGTTCAAAGACGGCGTGCCCTTCCTTGCGCCGGTATGGTCCGATTTCCGTCGTGCGCTCCAAACGCGAGCATCGTGTGTTGCCGCAGTGGTTTCCGCGTCTCCGGCCTATGCGCTTGCGACGCATCCCGATGACGAAGCCCTTCAGGTATTTTTGATTTCCGAAGGATACGTCCGCGCCGTAAAGACGTACTGGACACAAGGGCTTGGCATTACGGCATAACGTTTTTGTATTGGGGCACGGCTATCGGCTGCGCCGATACGCCGTGCGGTGCTCGCCTATGCGCAGAGAGACGTGTCACGACACGTCTCTCTACATGCGCATACGGCGGGCACGTGCCTACCATGGGCACGGCTATGCCTGCGGCATACGCCGTGCGTACCGCATTGGCGCGTGTCACGACACGCGCCTACTCCTCCCCTCCCCAGCTTTCTATCAAACACGTGTGTTTCTTTTCGGGATCATCTTTATCATAACTAATACCGACTAATAATATTTCGTCTGTATAATTTTGTATAGAAACCGGATAATGATTCTTTTTAATCTGCGCAATCGCGCCTTCACTGTCGCGCTCTGGATGTTTTTTATCCAAAACTTTTAATTCGATCACGAGCACGGGATAATCCGAATTCCGTTTCGGCAAATAGACGATATCGGCGTAGCCCGTACCTCCCGCGAGTTCTTCCATTTGTATATATTCATCTCGATACGCGAAATACGCTAATTTAATCGTGCCGCGCAAAGATTGTTCGTTATTATAATGCCGCGGGCCATATTCTTCCGTGTGTACGCGCTGCAATTCCGCCGCGACCGCG
>JAZODZ010000493.1:0-9756 GCA_045597285.1 Myxococcota bacterium | reverse complement strand
CGTGGCCGCGTGTACATGATGACCTGTGAAGGATCCAGCAGGAACTCGCGAATGAACCACGTCTTGTCGACGTAGTACACGCCGCGCTCAACAAAATCGCGGTAATCCTCGAGTGTTGCACCTGTCCTGAGCTTCGTTTCCTTGAGTTTTATCCAGTCCGTCATGTCGTCGCCTCCGCTTTGCGTGCTAACAACAGGGCTTTCTCTGTGGTCTAGCCTCGCTTTGCCTGTCGATTATAGCACGAGTACGACGAAATGGCGAGGATATGCGCTGGGCGGCCGCCCGCGCATACGGCTGAAACCTTTCGCCCTTTCAGGGCGATTTTCTAACATTTATCGAAGGTCTTTCGATTTCGAGTATCCACACTCGTTAAACAAAGCCTAAATGATTATGCGAAGTGCGTATGTTTGACTTTCCACTGCTTCAACTTGATGTTGAGCCAGAAGCCATAGATACCCGCTGTAATGAATGTTAGAATCATCCATAGGATCCATTTTCCAAGCAACTGCGTCGCAGTGCCATCAAATGTCAGGCGTTTACCGTTGATGACTGTATGTTTTGCTTCCCAGCGGTAGACCATGCAATATGCCCACGGAAAACAAATGCCGAGCGTGAGGAATGTGACCAGGGCTCCGAGAATCTGCCAGCCTATCAACTGAAGCAAACCGCCATCAAAAAAGGATTCAGTGCTCATGTCGTTGTGATTGTCTTCCATATTTCTCCTTTTGTTTACAATTAACAATCAGTTCTCACTTGAGTTTTCGCGGGTCGCCCGCGTCCCCAGGAAATATTTACACGTTCTTCACTCATCATTCAAATAATCCTGCTTGTACATGTGCATCCAGGATAGCACTGAGCCACTCGACCTGCCTGGAAATGCGATCACCAATTTTATAGTCAGAACGGAATATATCTGAATAACTATACTCAAACGGATTGAAAGTATTCTCAAGAATAATGGCAAGATAGGAACCGGAAAGAATCCAGCCCACATCACATTGTGCAATCTGAACAATTCTCACCAATTCAGAAATTTTTGGCATCAGATATTGTCGCGCAGCCTCAACGGCTTGTTCGTCGAAATCAGGAATCGCATCCGAGTGAGAATCGACAAGCATTTGATATTGTCTTGTAATAAATCGTTCGTAATCATCCATACTTTCAGTGGGGACATTGGGCAAAAAATAATCTTCAACACTAATCTTATTCGCAAACAAATTATCAAATATCGCCATTTTCGATTCTACAGGTCTAATATTCAGACCATCCTGGGTGAAATAAAACTTGCAGCTGCAGTTGAAGAATTGATTGAGTTTGAATATCATAATCTGGCCAGGGAACATCAATGTACTATCATGAGTTCTGTTGGAAGAAAATACTCTGCGTAGTTTGCAGTCAAAAAAAATAAACGGAAGCGAATGATATTCGCCCGTAAAACAATCGTTTAATTGAAGTTCATTCCAGTTATTATCCTTGATTTTAAGTTCCATTAACGGACTTACCTTTAACGAATATACAGAATGAGTTTTAAAAACATACTTTCTTATGAGAAAAAACTTGCTCAATGTATATCCCACAACCTGATTTTTAAACAATTCTAATTTTTTATCATTATTTTTTGTTCCACGAGTCACCAAAACCATAGAAATAATAATAATCACAATGCCAATAATAATGTTCAACGTGACGGAGTTGGATGTCGTTTTCATAAGGCTTTCAGCCGCAGCCGAATTTAACACCTTAGAATGGAAAGCCATAAGCAGGAAGGATAATCCCACAACACCCCCAAGAAACCCCAAATATACAAGTGGCTTACCCAATAATTGATATTTAATGAGTTGCTGTCTGATGCTTTTTGTATCAACTTCCGGATCGGAAAGCGGATTATTCGGGGAAACCTGTTCATCATTCAAGTCGCCAGTTTCCCACGGAGCACATACATTCTTATAACTAAAGTGTGGAAAATTATCAAAAACACTCATTTTATCCATGGTTTTATTCCTAAATAGACTTTAAATAGCCGTTCTTTTACCAGTACGTTTTATATTATCTCGCTTTTCCCTATTTGATCGTTTGCTTTGTTTTATGCTGGCATCCGGCGTTTTCTTCGATGTAACTCGATCAAATTCTTTTTTCGCTTCTGACATTGCGGTCAAAAACTCTTCGTTTGTGTGGAGCAGATTGACGATCATCGATGATATGAGTCGGCTCGCATCGACATCGCTCTGGAAATGATATCCAGCAATGACGCGGCTTTGGCCGTATTCATAGCCTTTTTTGAGGATTTCATTCTGCGCCTTGGGATTGATTTCGGCCAGGACGAGAGCCGTCGTCCAGCCGATGGCGGAGTGCCCTGACGGATACGACGCATTGGAACCGTGAGATGCTTCCTGGGCTGGAATCAGCGAGTGCTCGCTAAAATGGATATATGGACGCGGGCGACCGAAATGTTTTTTTCCCGCACTGATGGCAATCATGACGGTGTCTACGGTGCGTCCGATGACATTATATATTTTGGGAGTTGCTTTTTTCGTTATTTGAATGCCCATCACGGCAGAAAAGTTGTTCACGACGGCATGAAGTGCAGCCTGTGCATCGACGACAGCCTGTTCCCCGCGAGGTGTTTCGCGAACCGATTTGCCCCAATCATATTGTATCTTGTCGCACTGAAACTGCGGGCTGGTGAATTCCGGCGGTGCCGGGAGCACGTATGTGAAATCCGGAAGTTCTTCCACCGTCAGGAATGGCACATGATCGCGTGCAATGGCGAGTTCCGGAATGCAGAATAGAAGTAGGGCAACGAACAGGACTCGTTTCAGCATTTCGTTCTCCTTTGTGATCACGGTTCTGAAGAGGCGCTCTGGTGTAAGGTATTTTCCCAAAATAGTCGCCGCGCGTATGCAATAGCGCGGCGGGCACGCCGTATGACAATAGGCGTGCCGCACCCAAAAATAAACACCGCGCTTTATCTAAAATCGAATTCATCGCGCTGAGGCTCGATGGGAATGCCTTCGGGCAAATCCATGAGCGGCAAATCCTGCGAAATCAGCGGCTGATGGAGCCGTTTGTATTCTTCTTCTGACAATGGTGGCTCGCCTCTTTCGGCGCGGAGCGCGTTCGTCAACGGCCGCGGCAGGTTGTCGTTCATCAACATGCCGAGTTCGCGGCATTCGGCAATCGTGGCCTCGGTCAGCTGCTGCAGACCGATATTCGTGTTGTCGCGCTTGGCATAGAACGCCGCCTTGAGCACGGCCTGCTTGATGTGACCGCCGCTGATCTCGAACTGCTCGCCAAGCAGATTCCAGGGAATGTCGGGTCGAATCGGCGCATTTTTGGGAATGAGGGACTGGAAAAGCCGGCCGCGCGTTTCGGCATCGGGCATCGGGAAATAAATCCTGTATCGGATACGACGTTTGAACGCGTCATCGAGGTTCGCCTCGATATTCGTCGTCAGGACGGTCACGCCTTCAAAATTTTCCATTCTCTGTAGCAAATACGCGACTTCGAGGTTTGCATAACGGTCGTTTGTCGATTTCACGGAAGTACGTTTTGCGAAAAGCGAATCGGCCTCGTCGAAGAGCAGCATGACGCGGCCACGCTCGGCTTCGTCGAACACGCGCGCGAGGTTTTTCTCGGTTTCGCCGACATAACGGTTCATGATTCGGGACAAATCGACGCGGAACAGGTCGAGACCGAGATAATTCGCGATAATGCTTGCGGCCATCGTTTTACCGGTTCCGGGCGGCCCATAAAAGAGCACGCTCAGGCCGCGGCCGTAAGGAAATCGCTCGCCAAATCCCCAGTCGGAATAAATCGTGTCATGCGCGTCGGCATAGAGGAGGACTTCGTTGAATTTGACGCGCTCGGCCTCGGGCAGAATGAGCTGTTCCGGCTTGAACGTGGACGGCGGCACGAGATCGGCGAGGTCGCTGAGTTTATGAGCGAAATAAGTACGGCAGGCTTTGTCGAGATCATTCAGATCGATGCGCTTTCTTCTTGACACAATACTCAGTCGCCGTGCCTCACCAGCAGCCTGGCGAATCTGCGGTTCGGACATTTCGTATCGTCGCGAAATCGTGTCGAGGGCATCGTCGGGCGGGCACCGTTTTTCGCCCGAAAAGGCTTCCTGCCAAAGCTGGAATCGATGATCCTGGCCGGGCAGCGGAATGGCGACCTGCGGCCAGCCCGTCGTCAGTTTGACCATCCAAATCGTCATTTCTTCGACACCGGCGAGGAATTGCTCGTGGGCCAAATACGACTCGAGGACGATTTGCTGCGACCCGGTAATGAACTCCGGCAGGCGCGCACATCTGAAATAGACGAAATCGTTGCCAAGACGGGCTTCGCGGAACAAATCCGCCAGCCGCATCTGGAGTTCTTCGGCATCGAGTGTGAGAAGGCTGGGCAGGTCGGCACTGAGCAAATTCCGGCCGAGGAGCGTCGCCACGGCGTTCGCGGTCTTTTCTTTGCCGGCCCCGGCCGGGCCTGTCAGAACGGACGGAAGCGTCTGGGAACGGATGATTTGCAGCAAAGCGGCCTGGCAATATTGTGGCAAATGCAGCTTGGAAAGCTCGACTTCCTCGCACGTCCGGTAGGCATACGCCGAAATGCCTTCATCGACAGGGGCGTTGTGTTCGTTGGGATTCTTGATAAACTCCAGCACGCGGTCGGAAATAATGACTTTTCGGTTCGAGAGGTTGCGGTCGAAACCGTCATTCGGGTTGAGCCGTTTCTCGACCGAAATCAGGCAATGATGCCGCAACGGCGCATTATAGGCGAATCTGGCGAGGTATTTGTCGAACTTTTCCTGGTTCTGGTTGGAGAGGATGCGGCAGATGACGGCAATCGTCGCGACTTCGAGCAGGTGATCGCCGATGGCAAATCCGACGAGTTCGCACAGCGCGGGATTGATCGCCATGCCCATCAGGAAGGCAATGATTTCGACGTCTTCGAGTTCGAGCATGAACCGCGAATAAAGTTCGGCGAGCCCGATGCAGTTCTTTTCCGGCGAATCGACCCATTTTCGGACGAAACTGCGCAGCCCGTCTTCGTACTTGGGCAGGCCATGAAAGAGCCCGGAATCCGCCTTTTTGAGCGCCTTTGCGGCTTCGACGGCAGAAATGCCAAACGACACCACAGCCTGCTCATCGCCGAGCTTTTTGTCAGCCGTTTCGAGGTAAATGCGCACTTTCAGCTGATCAAAGGCGAGTATACTAGTCAAATCCTGTGGAATGAATTCATCGGACATAGTGGTTTCCTGTGGTGGGGGAGTATGCCGCCGCGTATGAACAACGGCGGTTTTGCCGTAAGGCGACGATGTCTTTTTTCACTCGCTTTTGCCCCTCGCGTCAAGGTGTATTTTATGGGGCACGGCTATCGGCCTGCGGCCGATACGCCGTGCGGCGCCGCCTATGCGCAGAGAGACGTGTCACGACACGTCTCTACATGCACATACGGCGGGCACGTGCCTGCCACGGGCACGGCTATCGCGATGCGATACGCCGTGCGGGTGGTGCGCTATGCCTACGGCATACGCGCATACTTCCACCAACACGCCATCCAATTTTCCCATATCCGGCGCAAAATTCGCCCCAACTAATATAATCTTTCGTCCATCTAATTGGAATGGCTTGGCAAAATCCTTGTTCTTGATTTGCATCATGGCATCTTTGGCAGAATTATCGCGTTTAAGTTCCATCACATAAATATATTTATCCGTCTTAATAATCACATCGGCACGCCCTTTGGGCGTATGATATTCGACGTTTGTATAAAACCCCATCAATGTAAACAATAGATAGACAAAATTCTGAAAATGCACCTCGTACACCGGTATGTTCCCAATATTTACAAAACCCGGGCGTGACATATTCCCCGAGATAATGTTAAATAGCCTATCGGTGTGATTGTTATTTTCATAACAACCATATTTCAAGCGAATAACAGCCATTCGGAATTCTGTTTTATAAGGAGCATATATGAACGAAAATTTGAGACGCAGGCTAGCGCTTGCGTGTTGTGCGGCAATGGCGCTTGCAGCATCGGCGTGCAGTGATAACTCGGCGTCTTCTTCGACGATTGAAAAGTGCGGAGACACGGTTTGCCTGGATACTGAGATTTGCGATAATGGCGTTTGCAAACCCAAAGAAGTTGACCCATGTTCCCTGTGTACGGCAAATCAGAAATGCGTGGACAAGGTCTGTACAGACCTTTGTGGCACGGCGATTTGCGGCAACGACCAAACCTGCATAAACAATTCTTGCGTCAATCTGTGCGACGGGGAACCTTGCGAACAACCCGATCCGTGCGCAAACAAGACCTGTCCGGACAACTGGCGGTGCGATCCCACCAAGAACGGCGCATGCGTCGAGATCGATCCATGCGAGACTGCCGCTTGCCTGACTGCGCAGACGTGCCTCAATGGCCGCTGCTATGACGACGAATGCCTCGTGACGGACGAAAACGGCAACGTTTCGGAAAAGGCGTGCGACGAAGGGCAGGAATGCTCAAAAGGCAAATGCATCGACAGTTTGTGCAAGACACTGACGGAACCATGTGCCGACGGCTGGCAATGCATCAAGGGCATTTGCGAAGAAACGGCGTGCATCAACTATCACTGTGAGGAAGGACGTTCGTGCCGCGGCGGCAAATGCGTCGATAACGAATGCCTCGACATGAGATGTGACGATGACAAAGTCTGCTCGAAAGGCAACTGCCTGTATCCTGCGTGCCTCGACAAAGCCGCTTGCACGACCGGCAAAACGTGCAACGAAGAAGGTAACTGCGTTTATATCGCGGCACCCGCGATCAGCCTTGACGTTCCCGAAGACAAGACGACGGACGAAAAAGGCAAGAGCCTTTCGCTCGCCCTGCATCTCAACAATGCACCTGGCAGCGACGTGCGCGTCAATTGCGAAATCCTTACGACAAGCCAAAATAAGGAAGTCGAGGTATCTTGCGACGAGATCGTTTTTAACGCCGACAACTGGCAGCTCGAACAGACGATCAAAGTGACGGGCGTCGACGATTACCTGATCGACGGCGACCAGACATACACGATCAAAGTCACGACGACGTCCGAAGACAAAGACTTTGACGCGCTCGTCGCCGAATCCGCTGTTCTCACGAACCTCGACACGACCAAGCCCGGTTTTGTGGTTTCGGAGAACTCTCTGATGACGTATGAGGACCAGACGGCTGAACCGGCAAAATTTACGGTTGCCCTCACATCACAGCCCTCCGCCGATGTCACGGTGATAATTCACTCCAACAAAGAAACCGAAGGTATAGTTTCGCCAACGTCGTTGACGTTCACCAAAGACAACTGGAACGAACCGCAGACGGTGACAGTGAAAGGTGTGGATGACGAAATCGACGACGGCAATGTCAATTATACCGTCTATTTTGAACCAGCTGAATCGGAAGACAAGGCTTATCAGGGCGTTCAGGCCGCCCCCGTCAAGGTCACGAACGTCGACAACGACGTGGCCGGCATCTCAATGGATCTCGCTAACGACGGTTTTGAACTCGACGAAGGCCAGCCTCAGAACCTGATCATCAAACTCAACACCAAGCCAAAGAATGATGTCAAAATCGCGCTGGCCGCAGATGATGCCACCGAGGCCGAGTTCGATGTCGTCGAGTTCACTGTGAAGATGGACGATTGGAACAAGGGCACTGAAGTTCAGCTTATCGGCGTGGCGGACCATATCATAGACGGCGATCAGCCCGTCAAATTGACATTCACCGCCACATCCGAAGATAAAGATTATAATTTTGATTCGGTGTACATCGGCACCGTCAAGGACGTCGATACTGCGGATCTCGTCATCTCGACGAGTGATTCCCCGATTGTCAAAGAGGGGAGCGACGATGCAGTGACGCTTTCTCTGTCGCTCACATCCAAACCCACTGCGGATGTGACGGTTGATATCACGATAGGCGACGACACCGAAATCAAGACCGACAAAACGTCGATCACGATTACGCCGGACAACTGGAATGTGTTGCAAGACGTGAACGTTACGTCTGTCGATGACGATATCATCGATGACGATGTCAAATCGAAAGTGACTTTGAAGCTGACCTCGGAAGATACGCATTTTGCAGGGGTATCGAAGGAGGTGGAGTTCACGACTTTGGATGACGATGAAGCCGGATTTGTCGTGACCTCGACCCCTGGGTCTTACACCGAGAACAGCGGCGCAACGGCGAGCATGACTGTGGCGCTCAAGGCGCAGCCGGACAAAGATGTCACCGTGACAGTGTCCTCTTCCGATGCGACCGAACTGGCCGTGACGAGCGCTTCGACGCTGACATTTACCAAAGAGAATTGGAAGACGCCTCAAACCGTGACCGTCATAGTCGTCGATGACAACAACCCAGACGGATCGCAGACGGCTTATGTCATGTTTGCCGGTTCTTCGAGCGATCCGAACTTCAATGAAATCAAGGATCAGTCGGCGACATTCACGATCATCGACAACGAATCGGCCACCGTGGCGCTGGCAGCAAATCCGCAGGCAATCGGGCCGGATACGACGACGTCGGATGCGACTCTCAGCCTCGGTGCGGAACCGCTCTCGGATGTCACGTTGACTCTCAAGGCCGAACATACCGATATCGTCACCTTTGATCCGCCGACGCTGACATTCACGAAATCCAACTGGAATATGCCGCAATACGTCACCGTCTATGTGAATCTGAATGCGATCACATCCGCATCTGCCGTTGAAAACATTTGGGCTACCGCATCGGGTGATATTGCCTATGCCGGTGTCGAGAGCAAACCTGTTGCGCTGAAGCTGTACAAGATGCCTAAAGTGACTGATTTTGAATTCACGGGAAGCGTTCAAACAATCGATTTGCCCATCGGCACGTACAAACTCGAAGTCTGGGGGGCCCAGGGCGGGCAAGGCAAATCAAGCAGTGTGCTTCATCATGGTGCCAAAGGCGGCTATTCGACGGGCATTGTCAATTTAACGCAGCCAACCGAACTCTATATTTATACTGGCGGAGCTGGAAGCGAGATTTCAAGCAACGTCTTGGCAGGTAATGGTTTTAATGGAGGTGGAAAAGCAAGCGGCCAGCAATCATCCTGGACTTGCGGCGGCGGCGGTGGTGCGTCTGATATTCGAATCGCGACAGATTCACTGTATTCGCGTGTGATTGTCGCAGGCGGCGGCGGCGGCTGGTGCGGGGGCCATACCACGAGTGATGGCGATAACACGGGCGTTGGCGGTGGAGCTACCGGCGGCAAAGGTACGACAGTTACCACAGATGCAGGCACAGGCGGAACTCAGGTTGCCTGCGGCACCGGTTTGGGCTGGTCGAATCAGGGTGTTTCTGTTGCCAAAGGTGGATTTGGTCTCGGCGGCAGTGTTGTCGCCAATTCAAATGGCGGCGGCGGTGCCGGCGGCGGCGGCGGCTGGTATGGCGGCGGTGCCGCCGGTTGGTCTGGTGCCGGCGGCGGCTCCGGCTGGATATACACAGCCGACACTTATATGGCATGGCGCGACGGCAATGCTGCCGATGCCAGCAAATATACCCTGAACAGTTCCTATTTTCTTATAAGCCCGCAAACCATCGCAGGAAGCAGCACGATGCCCGCCCCCATTGGCGGCACCGAGACTGGTCACCCGGGCAACGGTTTTGTCCGCATCACGGTTCAATAATCGTTGGGGCACGGCTATCGGCCTTGCCGATACGCCGTGCGAATCGCCGCTATCGCGTTGCGATACGCGGCGAGAGACGTTC
>JAZODZ010000492.1:0-10710 GCA_045597285.1 Myxococcota bacterium | reverse complement strand
CCTCTTTGACCTTTTCATCGGTACGATCCGTGGCATTGGCATAATCATCTGGGTTCAACGCAGTCTTGCGCATCACAACAAACGTACCGTCCATCTCGGCCTTGGCCCACTGTTTCTTATCCTTGTTGTCGCTTTCAGCTTCGCGGTAAACACCGGCCATGATGTCGCGCATACTGCCGTCGAACATCATGTTGCTTTCGTCAAACCCATTGATCTCGATACGAATCGAACGGTTGACTTTTTGATCGGCGCTCAACAGTTCACTCTCTGGAAACGTATAGTTGTTGACTGTAAACTTTGCTTTCCAGCACTTGTCCAAATTCATGCAGTCGGTGCCAGAAGTCTGTTTCATTTCAAACTTCGACCACGTCGTTTTAGACGCATCCTCGACGATTTCTGGCGAGAACAGGTCTGCACCGGACGAAGGAACAAAAAGCGTGATCTGCTCGATTTGATTAAAATCTTTAACAATTTCGGGTTTTGTCTCGATGGCAAAACGAATCGGAAGCGCCACGCCGGCAAACTGGGTGGCCTTCACAGAACCTTCGTAAAACCCGGTCGTGGGCTTGCGGGGAACGAGCGCGATTTCGAATGATCCGACTGCCGTGTCGAGTATCAGGCGTTCGACTTCGCCGTCGTCGCCTTTCGCCGATTTATCGGCGTCGAGTTTAAACGAATAAATCACCGAACCGTTATCATCTGTCTTGGGCTCGCTGGTGCGCAGTTCAGATTCTGTATTTTCCAGCGGGTTCTGCACGTTATAGTCGATTCTGCCGTAATCTTTCGCGGCAGTCAGTGTCACATAAGCCTCCGTTGCGCCCTTGTCGACGGACGTATTAATAGGTGGGGCTACGAGCACGACGGCTCCCGGAATGTGGAAAACAACATTGGAGTTGGCGTCATCCTTGTTGTCGCGAAGGCTCTTTTGGTTTTCGACAATGCAACGCCCGCTTTTGCTGCACGTGCCTTCCTTACAAGGCGTCGATTCATTGCACTGATAGGTACATACGCCGTGGTAACAGAATCGACCGTCGGCACAGTCGCTGTCGAGTGCGCATCCTGCCTTCGACTCCATATCAAAGCTACGCTCCACGGGATCGTGCTCGACATACGTCGAAAACACCATCTGATCGCCGCTTCCCGGTGTCACGGTCGGGTCATTGTTCGAATTCCCCGAATCGTTGCACCCAAATCCCATCGCCGCCGCCACCGCACACAGGCAGAGAACCGACATTCCCTGGCCGCGATATGCACACAAACACCCCCGGTTTCCTAAACGCTTCATACGTAACCTCCTAAAAATATCCTTACAAGTGAAACACTTAACTGAGAAATGCTGTCTTTTGATGCGCGGGCTATCGTCGTTTCACGCCGATACGCCCTGCGAGCTCGCCTATTGCCTGCGGCAATACGGCTCGCTTGTTGCCTATCGATGCACTAATCACAACATTAGCAGTTCAAAAAAAAGGCGACATGACAATCATGTTGTCGTCTAACTGAGTGATAGTTTGTCTATCACTTTTTTGGAAAAAAGGCGAAAACTTTTTTTCAGAGAGCGAAAAAAAATCCGTCACGGCTTTATGTAGGCATTGAGAATGATATGCTTGAGCATGATGAGTTCTTCTGTCTTGTCCGACGTATCGTTGCTCGGGTAGATGAGACCTTCGGCATATTTTCCGGCCACCGAAATCATGATGTACAGCAGGTTGAGAAAGAACTTCCGCTCGGTAAACCTGATGTCCAGCGTGCCGTCGTTCTGCGACTTCATGTAGAGCCTGTGAAACTTGTCGGCGAACAGCGACACGGCTTCGTTGTAGGGTCGCATCTGCTCTTCGGTGCAACCCTCGTGCTTGACGTAGGTGTCGAAATTCCGGTTAAACCGGAGCACATCTTTATGGCTTCGATACAGCTCAATAAAGCAGTCGAGGAAGAATTCCAGTTCCTCTGCCGCGCTGATCTTTTCGCCGCCGATACTTTTGAAAGCGGCTTCGACTTCCTGATAGTACAACTGCCATTGTTGGACGGCGATGGCGATAGCGAGGTCCGCCTTGGTTCCGAAATAGCGGTAAAGAGTGGCAATGCCGATGCCACTGGCGGTGGCGATGTCCTGCAGTTTCACGGTTTCAATGGAATGTTCTGCAAAAAGCTGGAATCCCGCTTCCATGATTTTCTGCCGCCGTTCTGTCATTGCGGTTGTGTCCTGTGCTGTCTCTTTCAACGTTACCTCCATAAGAGAAAGTCAAACTATCAAATTATGGGGCAGAATTTCCTCTCTGTCAATGATTTCAATGATAGTTCAAAATTCCTCTGAATAAAAAGAGTTGACACATCTTCCACAAGGATTTTGCTAAATTGTCAGAGCCCTAAGGAGGGATGGCTATGAGCAAGAGACAACACTGCGACAAAGAGTCCAAAACTCAAGTGTCAAGCCAAGGGATTTAGAAAATGTATTGTTTGTTATATTAGTATATATTATTTTCAATGTAGTGATATATTGGTGACAATACAATATATTGCCCGGCGTATATGCCACAGGCATATAGCCGGGCACAAAGGCCGTGTAAAAGGCATGAAGGCCATGCAAAATAGTGGGGCTTTTGACACTACAGAGGAACTCGACCGTGTATTCAAAACGTTCGTTCGTGAACAGCAAGCATCCAAAAAGGGCGTGCTTGAATTTGCGCAAGATTTCAAATTGGCAAAGCACGTTCATGGTGCACGCAATAAACTGCAGGCTCAGAATGCTGACAAAAACATGGACTGGGCAGCACTCAAGAGTGCCGTGGAGACGGACAGCAACTCGCCAACGTCACGGACTGTGGCAGAAAGCAATGCCGAACGGATGCGCCTGTTCCCCGCATCCGCGGGGGTGATCCTCTGAAATTCTGAATCGATACGCAACGGCGCATACTGTTCCCCGCATCCGCGGGGGTGATCCATTTGAGAGCCTGCAATGAATCGTGCTCAAGAACTGTTCCTCGCGGATCCGCGGGTTTTGCCTGTTCCCTCCAATAATCACCCATCACGAACCGGAATAATCGTCAAAAGCCCGCAGCCGTATGCCTTTTCGCGGCCTATACCGTTCAAAAGTTTCGACTTGAACAGCTCCGAATCTGTCACAGTGAGAATGCCTTCGTAGGTTGCCGTACGCAACGTCACCTTGTTTTTCGCCTTCGTGTCATCCACACGCTTCCCAAACGTGCGCCATGTTGTATGCACAATGTCGAACCCGGGATGCGTCCACGCTTCGCTCACATCTCCCTGCCTGTTTGTCTTGACAACCTTCTCGCCAAGTTCAAGCGAAAAGCCGCAGTGCGCCGCCTTGTCAATTAACCACTGACACTGCTGATCTTGCGTAACATGGGCTTTGATAACCCCACGTTCCTTGCGATCTGCAAGCCCAACATCGCGTTTCGTACAATGAACTGGATTCGCACAAAGCCGAAAACGATATTTCTGACCATCTTTAATCCTGTCAATAAGCGGTTGATAATTGCGATGCTCTGACTGTGTCCCCGGCGATGAAAACTGTTCCGCAAGACGCGAAAAATCAGGTATAGATTCACTTAGAACGAGCAAATAACAATGATTCCCAAGATAATCCACGCGCCAGAGCTTGCGCTCTCCCTTATCCCTAAAACTGTTCTCGATTGCACCATGCATGACGACCGGCCAGTTGAGTGCGCGCATCGTATCCCGTTTATGAATATCAAGTTCTATGCGTGAGAGGTACATATTCATGCCTCCTCTAGCCCAGACATGGCATCAAATTCAGTAGCCGGTTCGCGTTCAAACTCTTCCTCTGACGGAAGATTTGTATAATCACGAATATCAATCACTCGCCTGAATTTAAACTTCCTCTGGAGCTGGTTATAACTCACTGGATGATCCCTCAATATATAGGACTCTTCCTCATCTGCCGCAGCATCTAGAACATACCGGACTTTATCATTCCGTTCCTTGTCTTCCGTCAGCCACGGTTCCGATTTAAGTGCTTCCATCAGGCACAAAGTACGAAGTCCTAAAGACACGCGCCCTTCCGGTGGGCAGGAACGGCGTCCGAAAAATATGGGATAAACTGGATGTTTCAGTGCAAAGTCGATCTTTTCAAGCAACTCCTCAGGCCCCTCAAGTCCCACAAGAAATGCTGCATCCGCAAGATAGTAGCGCTGACTGATATACGCATCTGACGAGTTTTTGGCCGTCTGAAAATCGCGCATCAGCATGCCCTCTCGGTCGATCCTTACGCCAAAACGAAGCGCACTCAGATCGTCCACTGACTTATCACGCTTGCGTCCAAGTGCGCCGGCAATCATCCCTATCACGGCACTTTTGCTCGGAACACGCTCAGTCGAACGCCGATCAAACTTCGCGCTGATTCCCCACGATTGCATTGGGGCTCTTAAGCGCAGAAGCAGTGTTTTCATACATTCTCCTTAAATGCTTTTTTCAAGTATGTCGCCCAATCGATTTAACATGTCTTTAAGTGAGGTCACTTCACCGAGTTCTTCAAGACCATGCCCCACGACAAAACAGGCATCCGGTGCCCCAAGCCAATCCTGATATGTCGCTTTCGCATGTGACACAAGCGCTTTGCACGATGCTTCCACATAGCCGTTGTCCCCACATTTCACTGGCTTTTCAAACGCACCCACGAGATTGATCGGCTGATCGCTGCGTACCGTGACCATCACCGCACTCGGAAGCGTGCGATTGGCAAATGTATTGATCTTACCTGTCGGCATTGATCGAATAAAGGCTTCCACAAATGTCTTCACAGCGTCCACAGTCTTGTCCTCGAGCTCATCTTTCAAGGCATGAACAGCAATCGTTGCATACCGATAGAGCGTGGAAGAATTATATTCAATCGTTCCAATCATACCCGCACCAGCATTATCGGCCGGTCTGCAATCATCCTGTGCCGTGTAATAATCGTATTCGTTGCTGACTTTATGGGTAGAAATGCTGTGCGCTACCTGGCAGCACGCATCCGTGTTCAGACTCGCATCATCCGCAACCATGCGTCCAAACAGCGCCACATCAAGTGATGGCGATGCTTTCATAACAGCCTGAATTTCCGGCTTCTTGGCGGCAGGCTTTTCAACAGCTAGCTTTGCAATGGCCTTGATTTGAGCTGGGCTGATAAAATACAGAGCGCCTGTTTCAAGTTCATCCTCTGTCTTGCCCGCTTTCAAAGAAGTGAGGCCGCCATTTCTCAGAATCGCTTCCGCCTGCTTTTTGGGATTCAGCCCGCCAAGGCGCTCAATCTCATCGGCGATCAAATTGCAAATATGCTTCGTGCGAATGCCAATTTCTTCTTTGGGAAGAAGTTCGCGAAACATATTGCGTATCGCATTTTTCCAGCATTGGCTCGAAACACGGGCTCGCATCACGCCGCCATAAACTGCCGTCTTGGGGCTGCCGGTATCGTCACGGTTGATACACGAAGGAGGATTGACCTGAAGTGCATGAATGTCCACATAAAGATTTGCCATAGTATTTCTCCTAAAAAATACGACCGAAATTGGCCTAAAAATATTGTTCAGCGGTAAAAATCCTGGCCCCAGCGGAGGCGCAGAGAATCCCGGTTTTCCGGATTCTGGAAAAGATAAATCTCTCGCGCGAGCGCGACATAATCGAGACGAATGCCCGCAGCCTTCATAAGTTGAACCATACTGCGAAGATGATGTACGAACTCTTCTATGCTCTCGCTCGTCACGGTGGCATTGAATCGACGCCTCACTGCTTTAAAGGAATCGCTATCCTTGTCCCCGGCAAGCCTTCTCACTGCACAGCCAAAACTATGCTGCTTCGCGCCCTCAGATTTTATCGTTTTATCATCTTTAGAAACGATATCTTCCTGATGCATGCACTCTGTTTTGATATCTCTTCCTTGCTGATGCAGCGCAAAGAGTGTAAGCGCCGTCTGTATCGCCCACTCTCCACGAGTGGGTTCTCCATTCAGAGACGCTATCTCCGTGGGGATTTCCGCAAGTGTGATATCCCAAATATCGGGATCTGCACCCGGTGCCAGAGACACACCTCGGCGTAGTCTGGCTAACGTCGCACGAACTTTCGGGGCATTGTTGCTCATTGACAATTCATTGAGCTTTTGCCTCACAAAATCGGCGGCAAGCAGATGCGGCAAACGATTTTCCGTCATTTTTTACCTCCTTTGCTAATCAGAGCTATTTTGCTCGATGTCTTATATAAAAATAAATTATAGGCTTCCGCAGAAGTCATCGGTTTGTTCTTATCCTGTGTATCTGGACGACCAACAAATGCCTTCGGACCTGCATTGTCCACGATCTGTTTACCAAGCCTGCGAATCAGCCTCTGCTCCTTGTCCCAAAACGTCTTGCACTCGTCCTCGAGATTGCCGTTTCGAGGATCCAGTTCTTCAAGCCAGTTTCTGAAAATCTCGTCCAATTCATAATAGGCCTGACGCTTCGCTTCCTCATAAGCGGCATCCCCCGTATCACTGCCGGCAGATCTTTCAAGATTCCTCGCCAATTGACCTAACTGCCACACCAGTTGCTCGGTCACATCCAGCTCATTGATGATGCGATTACACCACGCATCGCCTAACTTCGTTAAAAGCTTGGGATTCATCGACAACGAATCACTGCATGTATCTGTCACTGCCGCAGACATGGATCCATATTTCATGCTTGCAGTCTTAAATGTCAGTATCTTTCTGTCGATGTATTCTTCTTCCGCAAGCCTTGCAATCCACTCCACAATCCCAGGACGATGGTCATCATCCGTTTGAGCAACAAATGTCGAAAATCCTCGCCATACCTGCTTGTCCGCATCAAAGATTTTGGGGCGGAACGGAATATCTTTGGAATCACCTAGATCTTTCGTGTGACGCCAAATCGTGAACTGTTCCCCAAATGAATTCTCTTTTGGGAAAAAGTTACCGCTCAAAAATATATATTCTGATATGTATTTTTCATCTTCCTCGGCTTTATCATTTCGCAAAAATAGAATCTGCCGTGGAAGCGTCGTCAGCAATTCAGATAAATTGTTCGGGCATTCGATTGCATTGCGCTCTTTAGCATATTCCGAAGGGTCTTTTTCCCAAATCGGACGCTCCGGACCCCAGGTTTCCTCCCCATCTTTCAACATCGTCAGATTCAGCATGAGCGTTTCAAATAGAGAACCGCCATCAGCCATGACACAGCCTAATTTGCCAAGCCACCCCACGCCTATGCTTGGCGCTTTCGATTCACTCTTCACTTTGCCTTTGGCTTCCATCTTGCCAAATGTTTCCGCATATCCCTGTACATGCAATAACCACCGCGCAGCTTCTGCGTACGTCAGCTTCTGCTTCTCTTCGCCAGCACGCGAAGAGAATAGCCTCGGTTTGCCATCACTCTCGAGAATATCGCCATTCAGCTTCTTGACATTAAATGGCCCAAATACAGTTTTATCCTTCGCTAACGCCGCAACCTGACAAAACGGCGTTTCTGGGTGAAAAAGATAAAACCGATCCTCATACTTCATCAGGTAATCCCGAATCACTTCTATCGGAAACGCTCCCAGCGACCACAGCGATTCCCAGCGTTCGAGCGCATCATAATTGCCCTTGCCACACAGTGAGTTTTTCTTGCCATCTGCATCGTAACGCTCAAAAACTGCATGTAAAATAGCAAGCAGAAAGCGCAATACCGCGATATCCTGTGTTGGCAAATCACCGGCAATCGATCGATACTCGTGCGCGTGTTCAAACACGTCGAGAATCGATACCAGTGAAGTCGTTCCGGAACGCCCCATGACCTGTATCCACGGTTCATGAAGCAGGTTAAACTCTCTTTCAGGCATTCTCATAGCTCCTTATTAGAGTGGCGAAAAGCCAGTTTAGGTTGTTCAGTCCAACGGACTGTACGCCAGGCATAATGAATTATTTCTTTGCTCATATACTCAGTCTTCGCTAAGCCTCTTCGTCTGTATAATCAGCAGGGCTCTTCACGACGACAAGTCCCTCCGTCCTGTTATAGGAAATCACAAATCCCTCAATATCATCATTCTCTCCTTTTTCATCCAGTACAAGAAATAGTTCTCCTTTGAGATATCTGTTCTTCTGCCACATCGCGACAATTTCCGAAGTCGACTCAAGAGCTGATACCGTCCGCTCGCGCTGTTCATCCGTCCTTCCGCACAGATTCCACGGTAACGAAACGCGGTATTTGGAAATCTCCCAACCTAGCGCCTCTTCCGGAACTTCTTCGCGGGCTACAGGCGTAAAATCATCATCCAAAAGATGAATATATCCATCTGTACCATATTGTAAAAGAATCACTTCTATCGTTGGCTCGAGATCGCGAACAGACTCCTCGCCAGCAGTCGCATCCGCAGACGTTTTCAGCATCCCTATGACTGTCGATTGTTTCGCGATCTGCGGCTCCCTCAAACAGTATGTCTTTGCACGAGCTTGTTTGTTCTCGATACGACGTTTATATGATTTGAGCGCTTCTGCATACAATTGGGCATCCTCACAAGGATACAGATTAAAATTATATGTGTCCTGTACGAGCGGGGAAATATCATCAGGCAGTGTAATGATTTCAGGCAACAATGCCCGGGTGCGCATCAGAAGACAGTTGCCATAAATGTTCGAAGCGCCTGCATCGAACTTTTCATGACTTGCCCCAAGAACATAACATACAGGTGACCCTACACCCGCCGGGCGATTCCGAAAATGCCTATGAAGCCGTCCCATGCGCTGAAGCAAGAGATCCATCGGTGCCAAATCCGTAAACATGACATCAAAATCGATATCAAGTGACTGCTCCAAAACTTGCGTTCCAATCACAATCTTAAATTCAGGTCTTTCTGTTTTTTCTGATGGTTTGCCAAGCCATTTGACGATCTGTGCTTCTATACGAGCGCGATCCGGAGCACAAAACCTCGAATGAAACAGCATTACCGAATCATCGCCAAACGCTTCACGACATTGCCACAACAGCGCCTGAGCTCTGGCTACGGTATTCACGATAATCCCGACACACCCCCCATTGGTTTTCACCATCCCTATCAAACCAATGATTTCATCATCCTCAATAGACTTGATCGATATGCGCGTCTGAGCCGATTCTATCAATACCTCGTGGCATACAGGCTCAGAATTACCGCTCTCTGCACTTGTTATCAATGGATAGGCTCGTGATGTCGCCCATTCTGGCTGTACAGTTTCATCCTCTTCTTCCTCATAATACTTGGTATGTCGATAGGCATCAATGATTGACTTTCTCTTACCTGCGGGAAGAGTCGCCGAAAGCACGACAACCGGCACACGGTATATTCCAAGCCACGAAAGCATGCGCTCGAGATAATTGCTCATGTAGGCATCGTAAGCATGGCATTCATCAATGATCACGACTTTATTCGAGAGCCCAAGATGTCGCAGCATAAAATGCTTCTGCCGCAATGCTCCCATTAAAATCTGATCCACCGTGCCAACGACAAAATCCGCAAGCATTGTCTTCTTGCGCCCACAAAACCACTCGTTGACGATTAGCGATGATTTTTCCTTGTGTTCCTGTGACTCATCATCGATCATCGAATCCAAAAATGCAGTCCATTCCTGATTAAACTCTGCCTTCGAATGGAACAGATGAATCGATTGCCTTTCGCTGTGCAGATGTTCGCCCCATCGTTTCAGGCGAGGAAAAATGCCATTCGATGTCGCCTGCGTGGGCAAGGCAAAAAATAACCCTGTGCGCCCGCTCTTTTGTGCAAGAATTTCGGCAGCTGCCAACGCCGCCTCTGTCTTGCCGTAACCCATTGGTGCTTCCACCACAATAATGCCGCCATCTCGCTGTTCACGCGCAATTTCAATGATATTTCTCTGAATCGGATTGGGTGTTCCCAAGCTAAATCGCTTCCCGTAATAATCACATATAGAATCTGAAAAACGCATATCCATTAACGGTTTCCAGCGTTCTGTAAGTTCCAACTCCTTCCACGCCCTCTGTGCACGCTTGACACAGTCTTGTGGACAAAAAGAAACGCCATAATAGACATAAGGACACAGAAACTCGTTACTCGATATCCAGTCCGCCATGACGAGAAGCCCCGTCAGTTCCACTGCCGCCGCCTGATTAGGACACGGAAACTCATCCATCGATTCAAACTTATCACTCTGCACTAATGCCCAGTCTATCAAAGCCCTCTGCGCATCCTGCCAAGCCTGTCGCCCCTCTCGATCATTAAAAAAATTAAGCGGATAACTCTCATCCATTTCTTTCAACACGTTATCCTGAGGTTTGCCGTGATGGGCACCGAGAATCGCCGCTATATTCTTGATTTGCTTCGACTGGCTGCCACAAAGACTCATCAAAATCACTTGAGAACAAAGCGCGTGCGGCGTCAGATGGCGATCCCCCATTTCGTCTTTCCATGTAAAACCATTATCGTGGAGTCCCACCGCGATAAGGTCATCCAGACGCCGACAGGCATCAAGACGCTCCGTATAATCGCTTTCGCAATCCAGACCATAACGGCTCACCTTGGCCCCCTTCGTCTGAAACGCCGGCGTCGCCTTCCCCAAATCGTGTGTAGCGCACAAAAATACGAATAGCGCCCGTGCCTGCTGCAATTTCTCGGCATCGTCTGGCAAGCCCGAAAACGTGCAGTGGTTGGCGATATTCCGTTTCGCGCCGTCGCAAAGCCACGCATCCCAAAGCAGTTTCCCCACCTCGGCGG
>JAZODZ010000491.1:0-3638 GCA_045597285.1 Myxococcota bacterium | reverse complement strand
AAATCGTGCGGAGACGATGGCTGCGGCGGTTCCTGCGGATCGTGCAAGTCGAACGAAGTCTGCACGAACAATGCGTGCGTCTGCGTTCCCAACTGCGACGGAAAATCGTGCGGAGACGATGGCTGCGGCGGTTCGTGCGGTGAATGCAAATCGAACGAAGTCTGCACCGACAATGCGTGCGTGTGCGTCCCCAACTGCGACGGAAAATCGTGCGGCGACGACGGTTGCGGCGGTTCATGCGGTGAATGCAAGTCGAACGAAGTCTGCACCGACAATGCGTGCGTCTGCGTCCCCAACTGCGACGGGAAATCGTGCGGTGAAGACGGTTGCGGTGGCTCGTGCGGCGAATGCAAATCAAATGAAGTCTGCACCGACAACGCGTGCGTGTGCGTTCCCAACTGCGAAGAGAAATCGTGCGGTGACGACGGCTGCGGCGGATCCTGCGGCCAATGCTCGGAATGCTCGAACGACGAGGCACCGACATGTGCCGGCAGTCGCGTCAAATCGTGCAAGAATGGCGAATACGTTTATACGAGCTGCGGTGCCACACAATCGTGCCAGAAAGGCGCTTGCGTAGACGATCCGAATGCCGACCCGAACAGCAAACTGCCCATGGTTGAAATGGTTTATGACGGCTGTTCGACCACCTGGTCGAGTCGCACGGGTTCGACATCGCTTGCCTTCCTGATGTTGATGTTGGGCGTGCTTCTGCGCAGAAGAAGAAAGGCAAATTAAAGGATAACAATTCAGCCTGCGCGAGCCAGGAAAAGGCAATTATTCTCTTCCCCTCTCCAATGGAGAGGGGGCAGTGTGTGAGTCCAGATGAATAACTGCCTGACACCCAGTTCTTCACTCAAACACGGGTTTCAACCGTTCATACAATTCCCCATCGCCTGCAAGAGAGAATTCGCGCGGAGACTGAGACAAATCCCCGCTTTCATCCGTAAACTTCATATCGATGGTGACGAATTCAATCGGTTCTGCCCTGTCGACCTGCTCCAGCCACTCGATCAGAATCAATGCTTCCGGATCCTCAATCACATCCCAATATCCAGTCGATTCAAGCTCTTCAAGCGTAGACAACCGATAGAGATCGAGATGATGAATGGTTCGACCCTTTCCTTCATATCGATTGATAATCGTAAACGACGGCGAACAGACGTGAACGTCTGCATCGAGATAGGTATTCGCAATCCCGTGAACTAACTGCGTCTTCCCAATTCCAAGATGACCGCGAAGCGCGATGACATCCCCTGCGCGAAGCAGAGTGCCCAACTTTTCCCCAAATGCTATCGTCTCCTCAAGGGAACTGCATATAACTGACATATTTCTTCCTTCAAAAAAAATCCCCCATATCGATACGACATGGGGGCAATATCCAGAATAATATATTCTACAATCAGAATATATTATTCTTTATACTTATATTCGAAATCGCGAACAACAGCCATGTGCTGCATATTCGCCGCCCCTGAATCCTTTGCCTGAACCGGTGAAATATCCCCTAGCTCATTCTTTTTGCCATAAACCCTGGAATCAACCACATGCCCTTTGGGATAACTATGCTTCCCAATCACCGTCGGGACTTCATGCTTGCAGAAATCCGGTGTGCAAAGCAGATAATCGTACTGCTTCACGCGTTTGGCATTCGTCGTATATTTCCCTTCCTGATCGATCGGCCAGTCAGCCGCCGCCTTACCAACGACAAAGAGGCTGCCAAAATTCGATCGAATCGGCGTCCATGACGGCTGGTTGAAATCGCCACCGAGAACAACGTAATAATCGCGATTATCGGAACTCAGTTTCTTATCAATGCGATTCCTCAAAAGCCCCATTTCCTGCGTATTTGCCGACGTATGCAGATGCACGCTCACTGCCAGCAGATCGCGATCCCCTGGAATATCGATAACAGCCCAATCCCAACGACGATTCTTCACCTGATTCGATTCCCACGATCCGCTCTGGACAATCGGATATCTCGATATAATCCCGTTCGGAATGTCCCCCTGTCCCCGTATATAATGGAAATCCTCGCCAAACGTGCTCGCAACAAATTGATCGATCGTCCCCTTTCGGTAATTAAATTCCTGAATCAATACGATATCCGGTTTCAAACCACGGAAAATTCGCGCACCTTCGCCGGAATCATACGACTGTTTATTCCCCGAAGTCGTATTCGCAGCCATAATGCGAAGTTTCACGCTCTTTTCGGCCGCCACCTGGGTTTCGACATCGACATCGAGAACTTCAATCTTTATCGGATCATATTCGCGGTTATCGTAACAGCCGTTCTCGCAATCGACTTCATTACTCGAACTCGTCACGCGCAGAGTCACTTCTTTCGTCCCGTCCACGATCTTGTCGCCAATGCCCGTGATCGTAACGGTCTGTGGGACGTCCCAGTTCTCCGCAGTAAATACAAACGATTCAGTCGTGACATCCGCCTCATCCTTGTTATCGGAAGCAAATGTAACAACCACACTGGCATCGCTGCCATCTTCAGTCAAACCGGGGTTGGCTGCCAATTGGATATAAAGTTCCGAACTATAGCCATATTCATAAATACTAATTTCTTTCGTACTGAAAATGATATCAGCCACCGCCGGTTCATTATCAATACATTCAAATGTCATATATTTCGAGACATCCGAGAAATTAGAATCCTCACTGATAGCCGTTATATTGACTGAAAATGCCCGTGTTCCATCCACTTCTTCGTCATCGACGCCACGCACGGTGACGAAAACTGGATCGCTCCAGTTCTCAGGCGTAAAGACATATTCCTCGACATCCACCACGCCTTCGGAATCATCACTCGAGGTCAGTGTCACATAGACATCGCTTTCGGGCTGCATGTTCAGAGCAAACGCAAACAGCTGTTCCGCACCATCTTCCGAAACCTGATAGCCATCGGGTTCGATCATATCAAAGCCACCAAGATGTTCCGTCTCTGGTGCCGACATCTGAAGACAACTCGCGAACCCATCGCTCGCCAATGCTGTATTCGCACTCGTGTCCGCCACACCGCATCCGCAAATGCCCGGCTCGGTTTTATCCGGATCATCCGGACAAAAATCATCTTCGACCTGCACAGCCGGATTGTCCACGCAAACAACCGTCTTTTCTATGACGAGATTGTTGTAGTCGGGATCATTCGCCGAAACTTCAAATTTAATCGTCACTTCGGTCGAATCTTCGAGAACGTAATCCTGTACACATCGAACCTCGACTTTTTTCGCATTCGGATAGAGATACCCCTCTATCGTATCGGTCGAAAGCGTCACCTGCTCAGGTTTGTCAGCCGAAATCGCGATATGGAGGCTGTCAAAGGGAACCGTGATCGAACCCACATAAAAATCGACACCGGCACTGCCCTCGGTCAATGTCAATTCACCACCTGGAACGACATTAAGCCCCGCTTCATTGGCTTCATCCGGTTGAACTTCTGAACATCCACTCGCCAAACACAAAGACAAAAGCACTGGAATGATTGCTTTCAACCCTTTTCTCATAGCCGACCTCCGAAAAAACGCAGAAATCACGCCAGTATTCTACGCGTTCTCAACACTCAGAGGCAAACTATTTTTGAAAAATAAATGTAACGAAATCGCCCTGAAAGGGCGAAAGATTTCAGCCCG
>JAZODZ010000490.1:0-6449 GCA_045597285.1 Myxococcota bacterium | reverse complement strand
ATCCGGTTCTCGTCCTTCCTATGACAACTCATACGGTTCGCGTCCCACGGGGAATAGTTCAGTCGGTTCTCGTCCCACGACGACCACGTCGGTTGGTTCGCGTCCCACAGGGAATAGTTCAGTCGGTTCTCGTCCTTCCTATGACAACTCATATGGTTCGCGTCCTACGAACACGTCATCCGGTTCTCGTCCTTCCTACGACAACTCATACGGTTCTCGTCCCACGGGTAATTCGTCATCCGGTTCTCGTCCTTCCTATGATAACTCGTACGGTTCCAGAACACCGACATCTTCGGGCTCTCGTGGTTCGGCCGGTGGACGCGTTTCCAATGCGAATGGTAAAAGCGCCTATATGGAAGATGAAGAGGACGGCGGAAGAGGATCGTCCCGCGGCACCCGCAGCATGGGAAGCCGTAGCGGTGGTGGTTTCGGCAGCGTCGGTAGCCGTGGAAGCAGCCGCGGTAGCCGAGGCAGATAATCTACACAGGGTTTAATAAAAAGCGCAGCTCAGGCTGCGCTTTTTTCGTTCTTTTCAGTCGATGCTTGCGGTTCGCACGCATCTCGAACGTTCTGCTCGCACGCAATTCAGACGAGTAGAGGCGTGCGAATCGCACGCCTCTTTGACAGGTTCATACGCCTTTCGATCGCGGCTAATCCAATTTGAGGTCTTTCCAAACGGCTTTGAGCGTCTTGTCGCTGTCGAGTGACTGAACATCGAGGCCAAATACGGTGTATGAACCTTTTTGCTCGGATTTTTCCTGCACGACAACGGGCAGTTCATTCAGCTTATAGAGGGCTTTGCTGCCACTCCATTCCTTGAGTTGCGACGGGCGTGTCGATCCCGAGCCGGCGGCTTTTCTAAGTCGAAGGTTTTGGTTTCTGTTCCCAAGGCGTCTGTCTTTGGCAAGTATGGCTTCGCCAAAACAACCGAGAACTTTGCCGCTGGATGGATTGCATGTACCGCTGGCATCTGCGCTGAGGGATGCGTCTGCGATATCGATAATCACGGGAATATTGGGCGTGGAAGCCTTTTCATAGTCGCCGGAATCCCAGGCAATGGCACCATTGCAGGTTGCGGAATGGAACAGCACGCCATCGGATTGCACAGAACTGGCAGATTTGACGGTCTGGACGCCCCAGTCATCGCCAATGAGATTGGCGAGCGGCCGTTCGTGGGCAATCTGGTGCATGGGAGGACGCATGGCCTCGTCAGCACGGCATCGGGCGTATTCGGCGATCGTCATCATCTTTTTGCCTGGACGGTAACTGAAGATGAGTGATGGAAAGCTTTCTGTTCCGCCTTTGTTTACGGCGGTCACGCGGATATGGGCGGCTTCCTGGCCGATGGCGTATGTGGTATCGGATGTTTCGCCGAGAAGATTCCATTGGGAACCGTCTGAACTCTTATAAACGCGGTATCCTTCTGCATTCTTGACACCCTTCCATCGCGCCATCACGGAGCCGCCTTCAAAGGCGAGCGATGTCATCTGCGGGGCGGCAGGAAGTGTGGCTTTGAGATGATCGCCGAGAAAGACGCGCACGATGCGGTCGATGGCTCCCCGTGTCGCCTTCTTGTTGCGCATTCCGTTCACGATGATGGAAAACGCATAGGTATGCCCGTCGTGACGGTTGACGAAGAATCCCGAACCCGAAATCGTGTCCCGCAGCGTTCCGGATTTGGCGTAAACGCGGCCTTTTCCGTCATCAATGGCGAGCCTTCCACCGTAAGTGCCGTCATACCCGGAAATGGACATCGAGGCGGCCCATTCGCGCCCGACGGGGGATTTGAGCATATAGGCGACGAGTCTGGTAAAGAAATCGGCGCTCATCTGATTGCTGTGCGAGAGGCCGGATCCATCGTGTTGTTCAAGTCCCTTAACCAGAAGTCCAGAGGTTTTCAGCCAGTCCTTGACTGCTTTTGCACCGGCTTCGTATGTGTTCTTGCCCGAGGCATGGCTGCCGAGTGCGAGCAAGAGCATGTCGGCGTACTCGTTATGGCTGACGCGGTTGAGCGGCACGATGGCCTCGGAGAGTACGGGCGAAAGCCATGTCGCAATCTTTTTGCCCGATGTTTTGGCACCCTGTGAGATGGTGAGACCGGAATGATGAATCTTGCTTTTTCCGAGCAGGGCACTGAATTGATTTCCGGCCCGTTTTAAATGCGTTTCTGTCGAAAGCGTGCCCGTGGCGACGCCGCCATAGACCACGTATCCCGATACGATGACTTTGCCGTTAATCTTCGTGATCCCGGCGTCTTTGATCTGCGAAATCAAGCCGCGAAGTGGCACATCGCCCGCATCATAGAACCGTGTCGACCAGGTAAAATCGTGATCGATATGCAGGTGGAGATTGCCGTTGAGGACGCCATTAACGATCTTGCCATCGGCATAGACCGCGCTCTCGAACTGGTGTTCGGCACCGAGAATGCTCAGGGCGGCTGCCGTCGTCAGGAGTTTGGTATTGGATGCCGGTTTGAGGAGTTTTGTCTCATTGTGTTTGTACACGACATCGCCGGTTTCGAGATCGAGAATTTGAATGCCAACGGACGCGTTCTTGATGACTTTTTCGTTTAAAATGGCCTGTACCCGGTCAGAAAGTGTTTTTTTGACGGCGTTGGATGCAACGGCGGGTGCGGGGAGTTCCGGCTTTGTGCCGTTATCGTGGACATCCACGGGTTTATTTTCGTCCATCGAAGGACTGTTTATGAGTGTTCTGGGTGTTTCGGAGGCGACGATGGGATTTTGCCGGTCGAGTGTTCTGATTTGAGGGGCATCCTGTGCCAAAGCGCAAACCGAAGCGGTAAGTCCTGTCAATAAGAGACTGATGATTGCTATGTTCAGCTTCCTTGCCATTGTGATTCAGTCCTGCGGCTGTTCTGTATCGTGCTTTTGCCGCCGCGAAAGCATACGCGCCTCACATCATTCCACGATACCTCGTTTCGGACAAATTCGCGGGGTTGCGGGCACGCGGCGTATCGGCAACGCCGATAGCCGCGTTGCACGGCGTATCGGCCGCAGACCGATAGCCGTGCCAAACCCGTGTAGAGACGTGCAGTCCGCATGTCTCACATCGCCGTATGCGCCAACGGCGCATAGGCGAACACGCGTCGGCGTATCGGCAACGCCGATAGCCGCGCCCCATAAACCGCCGCAATCAGTCCGCGGAAACGCTGATCGTCGGATTGCCTTTGAGGACGGAATCGAAGAAGTTGATATAGGCCTGCTTTGCATTCGGGTTGCAGTAAATGGCAAAATGCCCGTCGCAGCCTGTGACCTCGAACTGTAGCGAACCGCCTGTGACGGTGCCGGATTTCGTCGCGATATTGCCAGAAACCGGGGCTTTGAGCGGCGTGTCGAAGCCGACGATTTTCATCGGATCGGAGACTTTGAACAGGTCGCCGACGGGCGGGAGGCCGATGGATGAAATCATGGCGAACTGGAGCGAATTCGGCGTGTCGCTGTCGCCGATGCCGATCGTCTGTACGATATTCTTGGGCGTCATGCCGGCCGGCGGTTCCTTGATGAACCGTGGCGTGAAGATGAGCGGATCGATGGGTTCGAGCAGAGGCTGGACGACCTGTGTGGTAACAAAGGCATCGTATGACAGCTTGCCCTGGTGTACGTCGAGAATCATGCCGAGAAGGTCGGCAATCGTGTTGCTGCCGATGAGCATTTTGATCGTCGCGTCGATATCGAGGGATTCGACGAGATCCCATGCCGTGCGTTCGACAAAGGCATACATGACGCCGCCACCGCCCGCAGACAGGAAGGCATTGTGAATCAGCCCGGTCAGACCGAGAAGCAGGCCGCCTTCCTGCGAGCCCTGGCTGTGCCCCATATACATCCCGAAAGAGTTGTCGAAAATGACATTTTCGGTTCCACCGGGCACAGGCGGCAGAACAATCTTGCCGCTTTCGAGCAGATCGTAGAGCACGAGCATGTCGACGACGGTCTGGCGCCAGCTTTCGCGAATCGCGACGGCGTTTTTCGACACCATGTTGATGAGGCTGGAACTGGGGTAGGCGATCCCGTTTTCATCCAGCACGCGCTTGCCATGCATGACGGCATCGAAGCCAAGCATTGCCATCGGGACGCCGGCACTGATAATCGCTCGCCCTTCCGTGATGTGTGAATCCGAGCCGCCGCCGGTGCCGTGTCCATACACGGCAATCGGATATCCTTTTTCCGGCATGGCCGTTTTCGGAATGATGATCTTGAATTCGACTGTTTCGGGCTTGCCTTCTGTCACGAGTTTTCCATCGGTGTCGAATCGGATTGCACCGTCGCCGTCGCCACTGTACGGATACTTTCCTTCCATGTAGCTCACGGTGTTGAACGTGCCGGTGAAGATGTAATCGTTGCTGTTCGTCTGATACGTGCCGACGCACGTGCCGTTATCGTCCGTGACGACGCTTCCCTTGCCTTTGAGATCGGCTGCAATCTGATCGAGTTCGTCGGCCGGGTTCATCGTCTGGTAGCCGCTGAATGCCCGGATATCGTCCAGTTCCATTCCCAGTTCCCCGTCTTTGGCCATCGCTTCAATCTGGTCGACGTAGAATTCGAGCGGTTCGGACAGCTCTTCCGGGGCAGCCTTGTGCATGATGTATTGTAGTTTTTTCGATGTCTGTAGCGGTTTTCCGTCGGATGTCAGGCAGTTGCCGATGATGGCGACGTGCCGCGATCCGGGCTCGGGATTGACGCCTGGCACGGGACGGATGACCACCGTGTTGTCGGCCCAGAGGTAATCCGCATCCTGGTGATACGTGACGTAAACGGGATAACGTTCGCGGTAATGCAGCGATCCGGGCTCGACATTGATAAGCTGAAAACACGAGTCCGGACGGGCGGTTTGCAGAACGTCCGGCAGTTCCGGGCTGTCGAGTGGTTGCGATGTCCTGAAATAGATGCCGCCAATCGTGGAAAACCCGGCGCGTTCTGCTTGCACGAGCTTGATGACATCCGAAAAAATGTCGTCCAGATTGAGTGATGGAAGGTACGTTCCTAGAAGCGACTTGATCAGGGCGCTCGTATGTACCCTGAAATTCGCGAGGTCGGCACGGCCATATTCATCGGTTCTCACTTCACTCGGGTAGGGAAATGCAAAGAAATCCGAGAGAATCTGCGCCAATTCTTCCGTCTCGGCCCCACCCGACGTCGGCTGGCCGATGCGTTCGTAATCGAACATGAATCGCGCATTGACTTCCTTGAGCGAGGAAAACTCATCCATGGTCAACGGCTCGAACGATGTCTGTACGCAGTCATCCGGGCATGTGGCGAAATCTTCGCCTTCGTCGCACGTGCCGTTTCCGCACGATGACGTGGCCTCGCAATCTTCAGGGCATGACGCCTCGGTTTCGCCGCCGTCGCATGTGCCGTTGCCGCACGATGACGAGGTATTGCAGTCTTCAGGGCATGATGCCTCGGTTTCGTCGTCGTCGCATGTGCCGTTGCCGCACGATGACGTGGTTTTGCAGTCTTCAGGGCACGATGCCTCGGTTTCGCCTTCGTCGCATGTACCGTTGCCGCACGATGATGTGGTTGTGCAGTCGGCTGGACACAATGCCTCGGTTTCGCCGTTGTCGCATGTGCCGTTGCCACACGATGATGTGGCGTGGCAGTCGGCCGGGCATGACGATTCGGATTCGCCTTCGTCGCACGTGCCGTTGCCGCATGAACCTGGTGCTTCACAGTCATCCGGGCAGGTTGCGTAATCTTCGTCGCCGTCACACACGCCGTTGCCGCAGGACGCGTCGGTTTCGCAAATGTCATCGTGACAAAATTCAACGCGGTGATTTCCGATATCGTCGCACGCCGGTAAAATGAGGGCACATAAGGCTGCAATGAATCCAAATGACTTTTTCAAATTCGTTCTCCTGATATGATGGGGGGCCGCCCTATTGGCATACGGGCGGCCGCCGCCGCTATTTCCCTTGTCGCTGACATCCCGTGATCGAATCGCTCACTTGGGAAAATTGAACCCGATATGATGTCTGTCAAAAACGGTCAATACGCTGCGGCTATTTTATATGGTTGTGCGCAGAACTGCACGATTGAAGTGAGAAAAAATAGGCGCGACGATTCAGATCCCCATAAAAAATCAAAAAAAATTAACCTCCAAGTGTCACAAAATCTTTTTTTTGTCATCATCTTGTGTGTGTGCGTTGACGCATCACTCGACATGAGGAGGAAAAAATGTACGAAACTGGCTTCACATAACGGTTTTTGCACTGACCATCATATCGTGCGGCCTGCCCCTTGGTCAGGGAACGCGATCGCTGTATCCGGACGCGGATGCAGATGAATGCGGGCTGCACTCGCCAGGCACATTCTGGACACTCATTTTTTACGCGGCTTGAACGCGGAAAGGGGGTGGTGTGCCAGGCCGCACGTTTGTTGGGCTAGGCGGCGGCTGGCGGGCGGGAATGGGAGAGAGAGGAAACCCTGTTTCCT
>JAZODZ010000489.1:0-16608 GCA_045597285.1 Myxococcota bacterium | reverse complement strand
ATCTTTTAATTCCTTAAAACTCTCGCTTTGTGCCCTAAATGGAATCAGCTTCTTATCCTCGTTCATCCTTACCCTCTCGTCGAAAAACGCCTTCATCGTTGTCCCTCGCTTTGAACAGCGAGTCAAGGCGTTTTTATGGGGAGACGAGAGGGTAACTGTTCAGCCCCTGAAGGCGCTTAAGTACATAATCCAATTGAAACAAGGCAGAAGGCAGGAATTGATCATTCTGCAATGATGATAAGGCTGAATTTGGGTGTTTAGTTCAATTCATGGGTTGCTGTATTTTCCTAATAATAAACGCATGCGAGTAACGCAAATAATTAGGGCATTTCAAGAACATCTACACAAGACACAACACAGCCGACACGATGTCGGCTGCCGCACGTCGCCCCACGGACGGGGCGTCGGGCGGGCGAAAAGCGTACGGGGTGCAGGGGCGTTCACAATCGAACGCCCCTGCCGCGCGCCGCGTAGGCGAAAACAAATACATTGAGGTTGGTAAAAACGTCAGGGGGCTAAATAGTTACCATAATCGAACGCTCCTGCCGCATTACGGGCATTCATCTCCCGTCGCTCTAGAGCCATCACAAATATCGCCGCGCGTATGCCAATAGCGCGGCGGGCACGCCGTATGTCAATAGGCGTGCCCCACACGAAATCGAATAAAGCCGTCCCATATCAAAAATATATATATCATAGAAGGATTTACAAGTTTGCCGAACATCGACGATAACCATTCATAATTCGTACACTCAAAAACTCTGTCCGAATCTGAATATTTATATACGCTTACATTGACAAACAATTTATCGTGTCTTAATTGCATTTTCACGTCGAAACCGGCTCTCGATATCGGCGACGTTTTGTTCCCACATTTGCCCCGGGAGAATCCTATGAGCATTTACTCGAAATTATTCGGCAAAAAAAAGACCGTCGATACAGCCAATCCGGCTGCCAATCAACACCATGCCCAGGCCTGCGCACCGCAAAACGGTCCGAATGCGCAGGCCCAAATATTCAACGATTTCGAGATCGTCAACGCTCCGGGCGATGGCGCACCGGTCGCCGATGTCTATCTGAACGTCGACACCGAGTCCAAAAGCCGTTCGCACATGTCAGTTGGTGAACTGCTGTCGGGCGATGTCGGTCATACGTGGCTCTCGATCAAGCCACTCAACGGCCAGCTACCAGACGATTTGAATGAAATGGTGCAGGCGCAGACGCGCAACCTCGTTGAATCTCATGGCGAGACTGCGATGGGATTCTGGCCGGTCGAAGTCCGCGAAAGACGCACGCAAGGCAAAAAAATCTCCGACGAAAAAGCTGAAAAAAACGCTGAGAAAAATGCAAAACAGAAGGCAGAAATGGCCATCCGTGAGGCAAAGGGCTTATCGAGGGGAAGCGGTAGTATTACCAGAGAAGAAGCGCCAGATTACGATCTCCATACCATCATGTTTGGTCATGACACTGCCGGGCGCGTCGAAGAACCCGATGACGAACACACACCAAAAGGGCGCAAAGTCTATCGAATCACCCGAAAACAGTTCCGCGATATGTATCGATATATCGATGCGCACCGTAACCACAAGTACAACCTCTATTCATACAACTGCACCACGTTCGCAGCCCATGCATTAAAAGCAGCCGGACAGTCCGTGGCGATGGAAGGCAAGACAATGCCGACATCCCTGTATGAAGCCATGTACAAAGAGGCAAAGGAACACGAAAAAGCAAAACAAAAAGCCATCAAACGCAACCGGGCCATGCCGGCAGCCTCCTCAGTCGAGTTGCTCAAACTTCAGAAAGGCGAGGTACACCGCCAAAAAAGAAAATACAAAGAAGGGCCGAACGGCAAGAATCTCGTCAAGGGCGTCGATAAGTTCGAAATGCCAATGTTTACCGATCATGCCGAAGTTATGCTGCGCAGAGCCGCCGATGCAGAGGAAGTCACCGAAGTAATGAAATCGGAATTTGCTCAGCTGTTATTCAGGGATTCACATAAACGTACCCTCGATGCCGTCAAAGCCTATACCGAAGAAGCAGTCAGGATCGGATTGATGATGCAAGTCGAGGCGGAAAGCGTCATCGATTTCTATCAGAATGGCTTCAACACGCTGGAAGATCCCACACCGATCACGATGAATCCTGAGTTCTTCCAAAAATATATGATGGACATTTTCGAAACCTTGCCCAATGAAGCGACATTTCCTGTGATGATGGACGGAAAATCCATCTCACCCAAACACGATGCCAAACAGCTGACCAAACAGCTGATGTGGTCAATCGTATCCGATCAAAAGGAAGTCGGCGGCGGATATGAGGCTTTTGTTGAACCGCTTATGCAAATCGCATTCATCGGGCCAATCATGCCAGACATCATCGACGGTATGGTCGAATCGATCAAGAATCTCGGCCGGTTTAGGGATAAAGACCTATACCGAATTCAGTACCTGATTCATCATTTCTTCCTGGAATCCAATGAAAATAACGACAAGATCCGCGCCATCACAAAAGAATATCTAAAAGTCTATCTCAACAAGCGTATTCAGGCACATGTCGTGACACAGAAAATTTGCGATGATGTGACGACATTTGCCGTTGAGACGGGCATGACGGAAATGCTCCAATCCTGGTTTCCGAAACTCGAGCGTATCCGAGAAAAAGACAGAAAGTACAACGTCCACAGCACGATCTTCAGCAAGAGCGGCACTGCTGTCAACACGTTGCCAGCCAAATACAAGAAAGCGCCGAAGGCCGCACAGAATGCGCCCAAGCCCGATGAAAATGAAATCGTCGCCGAAGTGTATTTGAATGTCGATGTCAGCCCGACCAAAGTCAAAGATGGAGAAAATGTGAGCCGTTCAAATCTGACCGGCGATGTTGGGCACACGTGGCTCACCTTAAAAGCCACAACGCAGGATGGACAGCCTGGCGGAATGCCTGCCGATATCGAAGCCGAGATGCAGAAATCCGCCACAGGCCAGACAACCGTCAATATCATGCGTGCCAAAGGCGAAACTGCCGTCGGATTCTATCCGCTCGAAAACAGCTTTATCGATCAGAGCGGAAAAAAATATCGCAAAAAGACGAGCGATGAAAACAAGGCAAAAGATGCAAACTCCAACCTGATCACGCAGGCCGTGATGGATTTAAGGGGCAACAAAGGCTTTACAAAAGGCGCGGGCGACGTCGAGCGCGAACAAACACAATACAAGGGCTTTAGCTTTACCCATGACGTGACAGGCCGCGTCGAGGAACCCGATGACGCACATTCCCCCAAAGGGCGCAAACGCTTTACCCTCACGCGCAAACAGTTCAAAAAACTCTACGCTTATGTCGAATCGCACAGAAACCACAAGTACAATGTCAAAACTTATAACTGCACGACATTTGCGACACATGCCCTGCGCGACGGCGGCCAGCATGCCTCCGGTTCGAGATTGGGAATCTGCTATCCGGCAAAACTCTATCGCGAACTCTATGACGAAGCCAAACGCGATGCCAGAAATCGTCGCGAAAGCAGTGTGAAACTTCTCAAACTCGCCGACAACGAATCTCATGGCGAGTTCAGGCCAGGAAAAACGGGCAAAGGACGCGACGTGCGCGTCAAGGGCGTCGACAAATTCGATATGGTCGAGAGTTATCTCGATCCCGTCGAAATCCAAATTCGAAAGATGGAACTCAAGCAAAATCGCGAAGATGCCGACACGCTCGCACTCGTGAGTTCAATTGTTGCCAATATTTCCAAGAGATCCGTCCAGGAAGGCATCCATCTTATCAACGAGGCCGCCAAGATGGGATTTATTACGCCTGAGATTCAGGAAAACCTCATCTACATCAATGAACACTTCAATCAGCTTAAAAGCCCCATCGAGGACTATGCTCAATTGCCATTGTCTCAGGCGTATGACTTCCTCAGTCACGTCGCCAAATGTGTCTCTCCGGTTGCCTTCGAAGGGTCTTTCTCCGGACATTTCCCCATCTTTGCGCGCCGCCTTCTGCGGGAAACCGTGCCAGGAACGCCCGATTTCGAAGCCGGAATGAATCTCTTCCAGAAATTAAGCACTGCGGACTTTACGGAATCTTTCAAGGCAGGGGTTGCCAATATTCCGCTCACCAAGGAAATGGTCTATGGCATCATGACGTTGTCCGCAAACTTTATGCTGACCGATCCCGACTGGACAATGGGGATTATCAAACAGTTTAATGACAATGACGGAGTGAAAACATTCAAGTTTGTCATGGATGCCTTCCATGAGCCTTATGCCACTCCCTTTTTTACAGGCTCATTGAAAACACTTCTGCTCAAGCTCATTCCTGGAGTGACGAATCCTGCGGCTGTCATGCCTCAGTTGGCCGCATTGAAAGAAGAGGGGCTTCTCGACAGCCAGGCTTATGAATTCCTTTCCGTTGAGCTTGCTAAAAAACAATCATAAATCGATCATGTCAAAATAACTTAACCGGGCACCTCAGCCCCGCAACATGGATATACTATGGCAAAAAAAACAACCATCCAGAAACCAGGACTCACCCGTGACGACTCATCCGTCGAAACAGATGATCTCGAACAGCTTTCCTCAGACATTGCGACTGAACCCAGGTATGCGAGTTCCGCGGACAACGGTATTTATACCTATCCCGAGCCACAACCCGATGACGACGACACCGTCTCCATTGAGGATGGCGAGGAGTTGATCAATCAGATCGAATCCGACATGGGTGATCAATGGCGTACAGACTTCGAGGCGATGGATCCCGATGAACAGCAAATCACCCTCTATAACATCCTCGTCGAGCGCGTATTCTGGCACATCGCCTACTATATGCGACGATTCCCCGAGCGCATGGGCAGCGCGAAGCCGATGTATTCGGATCGCTGCGTCGGCATCGAAGAAGTCCGCGAACTCATGGGAAAAAGCGACAACACGGGATTTGGCAAGGCCTGGCTCGAGGCCAATGCCATCCCCGAAATGGACGAAATCATCGACCGCCTGATGATTCTCAACGCCCAGATCGAGACGATGATGAACTGCCGCAACGAGAGCGCCATCGCCAAGCTCAAGCGCAACTTCAAGTTGACCGATATCGAGATGTCGATTCTGGCAACGCTCGTCATTGCCATGCGCGAAGAAGCCGTGCTGCGTCTCATGTGCGTTGCCTGGGCCGATTTCTCGGTGCGCCTGCCGACGGTATCCTTCATCGCCAATCTGCTCGGCGATACCCCCGAAGTCTTTGAAGCCGTCAAGGAAGCCCTTTGTGAGCAGGCAATTCTCCGCAAAATCCGCCTCGTCACCGGTCTTCCCAACCCCTCTTTTATCGGGATGACACCGCTCATTTATACGCAGCTCAGTGTCGATCAGGAAGTCATCGATGGGTTCTGCGGCCTGAACAATGCTCGCGAGTTGCCGCGCAACATCATCATGCACCAAAAAGGTCTCCCGCTGGACAAGCTCTTCTGCAACCCCGAGCTCCTCGAAGAACTCAAATTCGAACTCGCTCGACCGAAAGCACGCGTCTACTTAATTGGCGAACCGCATTCCGGACGTCGCACGCTCCTTTGCGCTCTCCAGATGAGCATCGATCCCAAGCCCATCCTCGAACTCAACATCGTTCGCGAGCTCGAAAATTTGCCTGTTGGCGATATTCCCGCCTATCTGTCTGGTATCCTGCGCCGCACACTGCTCTATGGCGGCATTTTGATGATGCGCTTTGACGGTTACGAATCCTCGCCCGATATCATCCATAAGATCGTGACGCATCAGACCGAGTTCAAGACCATCATCAATCGCTATCCCGGCTCCATCTTCATGCTGTCACCGAAACATTACACCGTGACAGGCGAAGACTACAATGCACCGACGTTGTTCACCATCCCGCCGCTCACCGTCGAGAAATCCGAAGAAATCTGGAAAACCGTCCTGCTTCCACACACCGACGACGAATACACAGCTTCCCGAATGGCACTCGCTTTTTCGCGCAGTTATTCGCTTCCCGTCGGCAGCATCATTCGAACCGTCGCAGCCGCCGTGGATGCCCAGCTTTCACTCGGCTGCGAAAAAGTCAGCATCAAATCACAGCACGTGCTCAAGGAAATCCAGAAAACGTTCGACCACCAGCTCGGCACGCTCGCCGAAGTCTCGATCAGCGACATCGCCCTCTCGAACGTCGTGTTGAACGAAGACTGCAAGACGCAGGTCAAGGACATTCTCGAATACGCCCGCCATCTCTACACCGTCCTGTTTACATGGGGCTTCAACAAACGCTCGCCCTACGGCAACTCGCTCTCGATGTTGTTCGCCGGCCCTCCGGGAACCGGTAAAACCCTGCTCGCCAACGCCATCGCCAACGAACTCGGTAAAGTCCTCTATCGCGTCGATTTATCCCGAATCGTCGACAAATACATCGGCGAAACCGAGAAGAATCTCGGCAGGGTTTTCGACGAGGCAAGCAAGGCTCACGCAATCATCCTGTTCGACGAAGCCGATGCGCTCTTTGCAAAGCGCACCGAAGTCAAATCGTCGAACGATCGCCATGCGAACCAGGAAATCAACTTCCTGCTTCAAAAACTTGAGTCCTATAATGGTATCACGATCCTCACGACGAACCTCGGCAAGAGCATTGATGAGGCTTTCCGCCGCCGAATCCGCTTTATCGTGGAATTCCCGATGCCCGATGCCCGTGCCCGTGCCGCGCTGTGGAAACGCATGATTCCGCCCCAGGCGCCTATCGAAAAGGGCATCCGCTGGTCATGGCTCGCCGATACGTTCGAAATGAGCGGTGGTTACATTCGCAACGCCGTTCTCAAAGCCTCGATTTCTGCCGCCGCCGATGGAACGCCGATTCAAATGAAACACCTCGCCAGAGCCGCAGTCGATGAAGCCCACGCCATGGGTATGCTGCTCAGATTCAGTGAAGACGATTACGCCGAATACGATGGCGAGTTCGATGACGACACCATCGAAGAAAACGAATGGTTTAAGGATTGATATTTGGGGGCACGGCTATCGGCGTTGCCGATACGCCGTGCGCTCGCCTATGCGCCCGTTGCGCATACGGCGAACAAGAGACGTGCGGACCGCACGTCTCTAACCAGGTTTTGCGCCGCCTATGCGCGTTGCGCATACGGCGGCGATGTAGCACGGCTATCGGCGTTGCCAATACGCCGTGCGGTGGTGCGCTATTGCATACGCCAGACGTTCCGTGGAACGTCGCGATTCTGGTTCTGAATATATTTGCACGAATAATAGGAAACGCCCAAAACTCTCGAATACAGCACGACACAATTTTTATCCTCGCCTTCGATTGGTGAGCAAAGCGGTTTACATTTGTCTTTAAGTGCATCGAGTTGAAAGATCGCCATGAAAGGGCAACAGACAACGGCCTAAAACCATAGTCGTGCAACAGAGCAAAATAAAAACTAAAATTAGATCGCTTATTCAATGATAATTTGCGGCTAAATGAGCTTTAAAAGATCTATTGCGACAAGAATTTATTTACGCTAGGAATAACGACCGATGGCAAATCGTCATCATCCACGAAAGGAAGCATGATGAATCATTGGTCGAATTTATTATATTGGGCAGGACGTAACCACATTGTAATGCAATGGAATGCCTGTATAGAAAAATATAAAGAATCAGACGAAACGGATGCGGATCTGAAACAAAAATTAGAGAAAATGCAAGAACAGTTGCAACCTGTACCGCTAAACGAACTTTGCCATAAGTCTCCGGAACGATACAGGCAATTAATGCAATTAAAAGACGCCGTTACCGACGAAGTAATAACAGATGTGTGGTCTAATCCTCACAGCGAACTCATCGAACACATCGATACATTATGTCAATTTGCCCTCAACAATGATGACGCTCTAAACGATATAATAAACCAACCGGGAGGAATACTTGAAATACTACGAACGCTGGCACACTGCGAAGCATTTGTCCATACGTCAGTTGCAGACAAGGCTTTACTATTAGTGACCACTCTGGGATGTCTGGAATTCGAAAATTTCAGAACGATTCTAAAAGTATTTTTTGGCCTCAATGATGTACAAATACTCGCCATTTTATTTGGTCATAAAACCAATGGTGGATTGCTGCGCATTGTTCAAACAGAGACTGTTCTACTGGGTATAGTTGAACCCGTATATTGCACAGGGCATCTGAAATATGCAGATCGAACCAGCCAGAATGACTTACTATTATATTTCTATCCCTATATTCCACAGGATTGTGATTGGACTCACAGACATAAACTTTATCACGCCTATATGCAGTTAATCAATGGCAAAGACGGTTTCGATGAAGAAACGATGCAACTAACAAAGCTCTGTGCCGTGATACATTCCAATTCATCAGACTCAGAATATCCTTATTCTAGCATTTCACACTTTCCAGAAAACTACTTATTATATATCATCGAGAGTTCAAACTTAAACATTCCCGACGACAAACAATCCATGCTTTTGCAAGTAATAGCAATTTCAGGCATTCCAATGCACCTGAGTGATTTAATGAATACAGGGCATACGATAGGCTTATCCGAGCTGGAAGTCATGCACGTTATCATTCAGCATCTTGATGATCTGATGATTTGCCAGGATGGGGAATCCATTCGCATAAAGCGCGTCAGCGAATACAAACAGTGCCAATACTTTGATCGCGAATGGTCAGACGCCGAAGAATGCACTGCCGGCAGAAGACTGCTTTCAACCACGAACTCCACAAAAATACAGAACTCAATGCAGGCGTTTCGAGAACACTACGACAGTCATTTGTTTCACAATCTGGCCGAAAAGGTACATACGTTTTTAATACTCCACGATGCCGAAATCAAATTGAAAGACCTCATGAAAGTGTGTTTACAATTGGGGTTAACAGCATCCCCCAAATCCGTGAGCCGGGTATTAAAGGCGTATAACAATAAATTCTTTAGCTGTGAGTCCATTGGCAAACGAGGAGTATGGTGTTGTCGTGAAACGGCCATCCGGCTCGGATATAACGTCGATAGTAATAAAGATCCTTAATTATTATCGAAAAGATCCAAACTGATTATTCATTTTAGATCATTTAAAAGTCACATTTGGATCATAAAATGATCCAAAAAACGATCACATTGAAAATGTGATTTTAATCGTGATAATTGACACAGCTCGCGTCATAAAGCGAGTGTATATTAACGATATTGAAGAAGAAATTCAGCCTCTTTCGGCAGATTTTAATCACCAAATCAGGTGACAGGTATTTGTATGAAATATCACCCCATTAAAATACAATTTATCCTACCTGCTAAATCGTCAATCTGGGCAAAGCGCAGTTATCGTCATTTACAGCATTTGATTCGAACCAAGGGGACAGTCAATCTGGAACTTAAAAAATGCAATCAGTCGAAAGACAGCTTCACAGCGAGGATCGTTTTTAGAGATGAAATACCAACCACAGAAGAAGCAGAATTACCCCCGAAAAGGATCGAGTTTTCAGACAGTGAGTTGTGCAGTATTGAAGAGCTCACCACGGCAGCTCAAGCCATATTGGATAATTCTGTCTATCTGACATTAAAACCCAATCAACGGCTTTATGCACTCATGACGCAATTAACCAAACCCGTACGCGTAAACTTGTTGTGCCAAATCTGCGATCAAATCCTCGAATTGCGTTCTACAACAATCCGTGGGACACTCAATAAAAACCGTTCCCTGTATGTTTCACCAAAGCATGGAATATGGTGCACCGCACAATTAGCCGAAAAACAAGGCTGGCAAGAATATCGGAGGCAAGATACATGAAATTCATAACCAATAAATACTTATTAATATCTACATTATCTGTGCTTTGTATATTATTTCTTACAGCACAAACTCCATACGAGATCGAACAATCCCAAGTTCTTCTTTCCCCCGAAGAACAAGAGTTAAACGCACTCACCTACGAACTCGTACAGCTGGACAATTCGAGCAAACTGGAAGCGCTCATTGATCAAAAGCAGGAAATACAGGCACAACTGGATGAAATGAAAAAACACGAATCCGAGGTAAAACAGGTTCATAACCAGTTTAAGAAAATCAAACTGAGCTTCAAATCTCTAAAAGAAGAATGTACATTTAGTGAATGCCGCAACGTATTAAGATATACAGTTACCAACAATTCAAACCAAACAATAACAAATATTGGCTATCAGATTACGATTAAATCTAAGGGAAAAGTCCTGTATTCTGCCATTTTTAACAACAAAGAAGAAAGGAGCTTATTGCCGGGTGCATCATATAAAAGGCATAGTGAATTTAGTGACTCCGAAATGTATGACATGATCATTCCCAAAGGCGCTACGACGACACTGACGTTGGTCGCATTTCAAACTGATTTCCAAGATTGGCACAAGGATTATTCCGAAGAGTATCAGTCGACATTAACCGAACTCAAAAAAAAGCTCAGTGAAGCAGAAGTTGACATTGCACAATACAAGAAGAACATCGACATCCGTCGCAATGAAATCGTCACCCGCATCGCGCAGCTCAAACCATAAGAGGCATAATATGTTAAAACATCTTGCACATAGCATTACGCTCGCCTTGATCGCGATATCGCTCTCCGGATGTATGTTCAGCGATCAGGATGCATCAGCATTTCAAGAGATGATGTCCATTTGGGATACCCCACAGACATCAGACAAAGATACCTGCACTCCGACCTCTTCAAATCAATGCCCTTCTGGAACCGATGATAACACTGGCAACAATCATAACGATGAACCCCAAGAGCCACCTCAACCATCCGTCGAATTGAACAAATCAGTTTATAAAGATATGTGCAATCGCATCATCAAATGCAAAGCCACATATAAAACCGAAAATACGTGCATCGGAAGATACCAGGAATATGTACAAACAATTCCTGAATGCGTTGAGGCGGCAGAAGACTATTATCTATGTATATCCCAATATTCATGTAAAGCAACCGCTTCATGCATGGATTATGTATATATTTACGACAACCAATTGCAATCACAATGTGAAGAAAACCAGTACTATCAAGAATCAAGTTATTATGATTGTTTGCATTATCTTTGCGATCAGTCACAGGAAACTTTTGACTGTGACGACAGTCTCATAATCTATGAAGATTGCGTAAGAGCCAATTATGGACTAGACAAACGTGAAGAACATTCACAAATCGTCGAGAGTATCATCGAAGAATACTACATTGCCCATAATTGTGGGTGTTATAATTATCATAACGATTGTGCCCAAACCTTTTTTGATCGCGACAAAGCTCGTAGTTGTTTTAAAACTATCAAAGACCAGTCCAAACAATATCCCGCATGCATCCCATACCAAGAAGCCTATTATTATTGCACTACTAACGGTAGTGGATCATCCTCCATTTATACATCATCACGTAACCAATATGCGATCGATGCTTATACAACATTCTGTAAAACAATCATTCTGGATGAATTTGAATATGAAACAGTTAATGAATGCGTGACAAAAGAACTCCAAGCAAGCAGAGAGTCGAAAAAAAACAGTGAAAGATTTCAATGTGAAGCTCAGCAAGATGCTTACGACGATTGCATGATGCGCAATTATGGCGTTCTGCCAGTTCTTGTGTCAGTGAGGAAATAATGCGCACACACCTTACACTTCTATCCTTAACACTGCTTCTTTGTATCGGCTGTACCAGTTTTCGCAATACAGCCGAATTTGATCAATATCGTGCTGACTGGAATTCGTATGATGAACAGATGGCGCACTTTGAAGAAACGCAGCAACAGTGCATTGCTGAGCAAACTGCGCGTATTCGTGCCGAACAGGAAGCCATGCTCAAAGCAGAACAAAAAAAACGCGAAGAAGCTGCTTTGGCCGAACAGCAAAAGAAAGCTCGCCAAGCCGCATACGAAGCAAATCCCATCGTGATCCACAACCACCAACTGCATCAAACCATTGATAATATTGACATTCAGCTCCCTTCGACGATTCGTGCCCTGCAATATGCGCTCGAGGCGGCCGAAATCACCAAAGTCAATCTCGATGTCGATCTGGTTCATCGATTTCATGCAGAAGCCAATCACTGTTATATTGCCATCGGCATACAACCACACGGCATGACCACTCCCAAAGGCCAGTGGCTCACATCTAACGTCTTGGGCTATCAAGTCTTTAATATCCCATTTTACCAGACCGTTACTCTACCCAATCTTACCGGCATTTGTACGACTGCTGAAGCTGAAATCTCCTATCAATCGCTCAAAACTCAAGTCCACGATATAGACGAAGTTTACATCTTATCGTGGTCTAAATCATCAATTCCGGAATGGTTGCAAGCACAAATGACCGTCAACATCGACGCCGATATATGCCATCCCATCCGCTGGCAACAGTTATGGACTAACCCTATTCCTGGAACGATATATTATTACAATGATGAACCCGTATTAAGAACAGACTATACCACCAATAATGCCGTCAGTGAACTCGTGAGCTATACGGGCAAATTTTATTCGCTCATATCTGTCAAAAATCTGACCAGTTTTACAGACAATGCCGAACTCCCCGAAGGTTTTGTGCATGTTTGCAGCGAACGCCCCATCATGCACCCGGGAATGGCGATTTGCAACGACAATCAGCGTGTTTCACTCGCCTGCTGTTTGGATAATGCTAAAAACAAAACGAATCCCGGCATGACAGAATCGGAAGCTCAATTCCACTATTGCGGTGCCACACAAAGCGAAGTGAAAACCAATATGCTCAAAGCATCTGATCAAATTCGGCAACGATTAGCGCAGTTGAACCGTGTGGAAACATTCGATATGACCCAAATGATAAAAGCTTTAACACGGAATATGATTTAGCCATGAACTTCAATTATTTATTTGCAATAATATCTTTCATCATTATTACCTTCCATTCTATAGCTGCATTTGCTTCCCCTTATCCAGTCTGTGATATTCAGCCAACACCTCCTAAAATACCCGAAGATAATTCTTATACGCGCTATATATCATTGGACAAAGATATCGTCTTTCGAATCGCAGGTAATTTCAACACGATGTATTATTACCCCGATAAGTCTACCCCCTACCAATATCTGGGTGGCACTGGCGCATTAATGATATCGTGGTGTAAGTCATATTTTTGTATGGGCATAGAGCAGAGCATGGGAGGAATCTTCCCATATTCTGGAGCAGCCCCACGCCCAATTCTGGCAACCTATGCGCTCATTGGCATGCGATTCATTGTTTTGCAGCGCACCATCATGACATTCAGTCTGGCCGGCGGCTTCATGTATGACGATAATACAAAAAGTAATAAGGTTTTTATTAACACACAATTCGGTGGAGCGCTCAAATTAGACTGGGATTGGACGCTTTATATCATTCCGGATTTTGGCATCGGTTTGCACGCTTCCCCTGGAATCGTTCTTCTTTCCATGTCACACGTTATCAACCTCGAAGCCGGGTTACATTTTACATTCAAATATTAAATTGGCGCGTGGCTGTGCGCCGTTAGCGCATACGCCTTTTGCCCGCCTCTATGGTCGAGAAACGTGCAAACTGCGTGTCGCTTGAACATTACGCACGCTGCTATGAATACAATCGATATGCAGGCCACGGATGCCCTAAAAACCCTAGGCGTCGCCGGCGGTTTTGGGGCAGTAGCCCTTGCGGGAACCCCGATCCTTGTTACCCAAGGCGTAGTGGCACTCGGTGCAGCCAGTACGGGCACTGCTATTAGTTCCCTGTCTGGCGTGGCCGCCACAAACGCCACACTCGCCTGGCTAGGCGGCGGTTCCATCGCCGCTGGCGGCGGCGGCATAGCCGCTGGCACTGCCGTCTTGACAGGTATCACGGTCGGCGCAACGGCTTCCGTCGCCCTGCTTGCCCTGGGCGTCACTGCTTCTGCCTTCTATTCAAAAAAGAACACCGAAAGCGAGCAATATCTCGCCGAGATCAGTATATGGGCCGCGCAATCCAGACAAAGCTGGGTTGCCATCGATGCCATTAAATCGCGAATCTTCGAAATGCAGGTTATTACCCGAAAACTCGAACTCCGCTCCATGATCATGTTCGATAGACTGAAAGCCCTTGTTGACAGTTTTGATCCTCATAATATCGATCACGTTGCGATATTACAACAATGCGGAATCCTCGCCAAATCCATGAGCGAACTGGCGCAAACACCAATCATCGACAAAGAAGGCAATTTCAACGAATTTGCAAAAATCGTCATCACAAACACTGAGAAAGTTTTGAATAAGGATTTGACATGAGCAAAAAACAAAGCACTCCTAAGCCCGTCATAAAGAAGTCTGGTGACTCATTCAATGACACTTTGAATTCGATTAATGATACTTTGCGCAATGTTGGGGAAATTAGCAAAAACCTCAGCAACATCTTCAAAACGGGCAAAAGTTTATTCGGTACATTCAAATCTAAAAATAGTACGAATAATTCTTCCAAACAACATCGCGTCGTCTCAAAAAAACAGCCAGATTCTACCGTTCCAACGGATTTCGAAAAAGAAGCCGATTATCCGGATAATATGCATATCCCTGAAACAGATGTCATTGAGGAAGGCAAAACAGCCGATACCTCTTCAGCATCTGCCGATTCGGGAGCAGATACCGCTGAAGAAACGATTCATACAGAAAATGATATAACCGACAATCACGCCAACAAAGAAATCATACATGAGGCTGAACCCGTCGAGGATGACGAGATTGAACTCAATGAGATTACAAATCTCGCGCTCACGGTTGGCAACGGAATAACGACGGCGCTTGAAGCAACCGATGCCCTGAAAGTCCTCGAAATCTGTGCCGACAAATACGTGAAATATATCACGGATACGACCAAATTTATTGCGGAACAGGAAACAAAACAGGTCGAAATACGCGCCAAGCGCGATGTTGCCATCGCAAAAATCGACCAGGTCACCAATCTTATCAAGGACTATCTCGACAAGACTTTCGACGAACGAAAAAACGTTTTCAACAAGCAATTCGAAGTCGTCGATGAAGCCTTGCGCCGAGGGGACAACCAAATGCTGATGCTCGGTTTGACGAACATCAATCAGCTGGCTGCGCAAAGCCCATTCAAGAATCTGGCGGATATCAATGAGTTCCAAAAAGCGCTCATGGATGACGACGCCGTCTTCGATATTTAACAGGGGACGCGGGCATCTCGCCCCTCCCAAAATAATGCTATTTTCAACGAATTTTACCTCTAGAGGACAAAAAATTGACTGAAAAATAACGCATCTACATCGTTGCAGCCTCCTGCATGATTTCGACATAATCACGTAATACAGAAAAACTATTATAAAATGTATTTACATCTCACCATAGTTGTGACACGCTCCCCAACCGCGCAAAGTGCTGAGTGGACACTATGGTGAGGATGATATGAGCGGAAAATGTGTATGGATAAGGCTGATAAGCGCGTTCCTGATGATTGGATGCGGACATAAACCCACGATTGAAAATCCGTCCGATACAGCGCAAAACCTCGAAGCTCCCCAACTGATTTGTCCCAATTATTATCGCATCAAGCATCCCCGCGATGTCGTGGATAAAGATGAACTCGATAGTCCCGATGGCGTTATATGTAGCGATGGACAGGCGTATTGCTATGCACATGGACAAAAGCCGATACTCGTCCCAACGGACTGGCAAAATTGGGAATGCATCGACGTGACAGAGGATAACTTTTGGGCTGATGCCGATTTGGTCGAAAATGAATATCCATTTTGTGGTCGCGACGGCCATAAACTAAGGCTAAAAGCGAATCGAAATATGGGAAGACAACGAGCATGGGTATGCAAATATGAAAGCTGCATGTGCGGTGGCAAACCGTGTCCGGAAGGCGGCAGATGTAATGACGGCATTTGCGTAATTAATGATTTTAACAGTTCCGTGGCAAACAAAGACACGAGCGAGCCATCGAATGATGCGCATAACAACGGTGCCTATGATGAATCCGAAAAATCATCTGGAATATGCGATTATATAGAAACCAGCCATGATACTTATTACCCAGAATATAAAGGCGACCCAGCCAATGACAAATCTTCTTATATCGATCACGTTCTAACCTATCCTTGCGGCGATACCTGGCTGACATCATATTCGAACCGTTATTGTCTGGCGCATCCTGCCGGAAATATGGTCATGCATGAGATTTGCCCGTCTTCGCCGAACAGCAAAGCTGTGGGTTCTATCGAAGACGTGCATATCGATGATGAAAATCAAATGATCTCGATCGAGCTGGACGACGATGCCCTGGATACAATGCGCCATAAAGGCCTTAAGTTTGCTATGCCAGATCGCGATACTTGCGCCTGTGGCAATGAATGGTGCGCCTCGGATACGGCTTGTTGGAAAGACCATTGCGTCGATATCGCAACACTCCAGGGATTGCCATCCAACGATTATCGTTGGAATTATGGCCGTCCGATTTGTGCAGCATCTTCTTGTGCCTGCGGTCCGGATACTTGCCATACCGGCGAATGGTGTATCGAAGGCAAATGCTTTGACACGCCCGATGTCATAAAACTCGATAATAAATATATTAAATACGGTCTCTATGTAAACACTATTACCGAAAAGTATT
>JAZODZ010000488.1:0-2141 GCA_045597285.1 Myxococcota bacterium | reverse complement strand
AATGCCCGCGAAGCCGCTGAAAAATTCGCCCTCGACTCCAACAGTGCCGTCGGCAAGATTAAACAGGCTTCACAAGGTTGGTTCTCCGTCAACGACGCCGAAGAAGGCATGGAACAGAAAAAAATCGTGCGCGTCGTCACGTCGATCGATTTCTATATCGTCGACTAATCGCCGAAACTGAAATCAGTTTTCCAAGCGCCGCAAATGCGGCGCTTTTTTTGTCACCGACTCACCGACAGGCTCATCCCATGAACATCCAGGCTGAACTCTTCGCGCTCCAGGATTCCCGATACGGCGATTTCCAGGCAAAGCTCATCCCCAACATTCCTCGCGATACGATCATCGGCATTCGTGTTCCCAAACTCCGTGCTTTGGCCAAATCGTGCATCCACGAACCGGAATCGGATGCGTTTGTTCAAACGCTTCCGCATCGATACATGGAAGAATATATGCTTCACAGCTTCCTGATCGCCGAAACAAAAGACTTTCAGGCCTGCATGGAACAAACCGAACGGTTGCTTCCCTACATCGACAACTGGGCCGTGTGCGACTCGTTCAGTCCGCGCATTTTCAAGAAATATCCCGATCTGCTCATCAAAAAGATCATCGCGTGGTCGCGTTCAGCTCACATTTATACCAGCCGTTTCGGCATCAAAATGCTGATGACCCATTATCTCGAACGCAACTTTAAGCCGGAATATCTCGATATTCCAAGCCGGATATGCTCTGACGCGTACTACCTCAACATGATGATCGCGTGGTTTTATGCCACAGCGCTCGCCAAACAATGGGACGCCACGATTCCTTATCTCGAACGGCACCTGCTTTCGGCATGGGTACATCAAAAAACCATTCAAAAAGCCATCGAAAGCTACAGGATTACCGATTCACAAAAAGCGTTTCTTCGCACGTTGAAATGCTAGAGGCGGCACTACCACGGGCGTATAATTAATGAGAACACTCCACACTCTCCGTTGGCTAAGGAAAGGACAAATGCTGTAAATGACGCAAACAATAGAAGCCCGTAGGGCTTCACGTTTAGGGCTCAGGTCATTCAACCGTAACCATCCCCGTAGGGGATTCCCCCAAAACACATACAACAAAATGTCCCTTCCTCAGTCCGTTAGGGAGGTTAGGCCAGGTGCTCTCATTTCTCCCAATTCTCATCATCGAGCTTTGTCAGATCGAGGTCTGCAAAACAGCCCGTCTCGATACCGGAAATGTTGGGCGTTTCGAGTGGTATCATGCCATTTTTTTCCGCCAAATCCTTCGAGAACGATGAAACGATATCACTTAAAGAATCATCGACATCAAAAGCATCAAGCGCCAAATCCGTGGGGGTTGCTTTAAGGGTTGCCACCTCATCCTCGAGTTCCCGGATGCGCTCATGGAGTTCGTCGATGGTTTTATCCTTGTGGATCACGTCGGCAGAAGCACGGGATTCGCGAGCCTTAAACGCCACGTATTTCTTAATCGTCTCATCGATGGCGTCGTTCTTGGCCGGAAGCGGCATCTGCGGCCGGTAGGATGGATCGAGGCTGGAGATGCGTTTTTCAGCAAGCATGAGCTGCGAGCGTGCGATGAGATAAATCTGATGGTTGTTGTCGGCACGTTTTTTCGCCTGCGCCGCCATTTTCTGTGCTGCGCTCAAATCCTTGCGCAAGGATCGATTCGAATCGGCAATTTCGGTCTTTGCCTGTTCAACCTGCAGCTTAAATGAGCGTTTAAACTCGGCCAGCTCGCTTCGGACATCGCGCAACGAGTCGGAAAGTGAAGTATTTTCTGCCCGCAACTCGGCAAGTTTGTCGGAATCGACGGATGGGGCTGCTGTTTGTGGTTCTGGCTCGGCTTTCGTTTCGGCGACCTTATCCTGGCTTGCCAGCACTTGTTTTTCGAGCGCTTCCACCTTGGCATTCGAATCCCGAAGCTGCGCTTCCAGTGCTTCATTCTTTTCGCGCAATTCGATGAGTTCGTGCTGTTCCTGTTCATTCGACGTGGCATTCGTCCGAACATCCGAGCGGAGCGAGTCGTTGTCTCTGGAAAGATTGAAATTCTTCTCTTTGAGTTTCGTATTCTCCGCCTTGAGTTTTGCCACTCGCTCCTTGAGCGAAGCGAGATCGGACGGCTCCTTTTCTTTCTCG
>JAZODZ010000487.1:0-4662 GCA_045597285.1 Myxococcota bacterium | reverse complement strand
GCCGGGCAACGTATAGTTAGCATCCTTCCATGTCGTCAGACTAAGCGCCGACGCTCCAGCCTTGAGCTTGTCCAGCAATTTGTCGGAACCAACCATGGGAATGCCAGCATCATTGAATATGAATGCGGTATGCCCCGTCATTGACGTAGAATTGCCCCAGATGAGCTTGCCCGGATTGCCATCAGACCATGTATAGACATTGTTGGCAGTCAAACATGTGATATTGTCCTGATAGCCAGCAACCGAAGACCCCTTGTTGCCCAGTGTGCACGACGAATATACATTGGAGAGCGTAGAAACAGTCTTTTTACCCTCGCCCATGATTTGTTTTTTATAGGCATCCGTATCGGCAACGTTATCCTGGGTAAGGAAACGACCAAACAATCGACCTGTATAAGCATGTTCGCCCGTAATGGTACCGAGCGAATAGCTGTTCTTGATATTGGCCCGCGCCAATCTCGTCACGGTATAAGATTGCGTCGTCTTGTCATCGCGAGCACAGTCGCTGGTGTACCCTCGGATGACATTATTAAATGTTTTGACTTCACTTCGGGTGTCGAGCTGCCCAAACAGACCGCCGACATTACTGCCGTTGTTCGTGGAAGTAATATTGCCAGAAAAATATGAATTCTGTAAATTGAAGATAGAATTCACATTGTAATACTGTAAATCAATTGTTCGGATATATATATTGGTATTTCCCTTACATCTCGCCACACTATAAGAATTTTTGGCAAAATCTATTTGTGTATATGAATTGGGGGCAGTGATATCCTTTGCATAAGCCGCAATGCCCAACGTATTGACATAACCGAACAGACCGCCAATATAGTTCCCCGTCGCCGTGACATTCCCCGTCGAAACGCACGAATCAAATGTATAAGTCATCGTCCGTTCGCCGGTGGCAGTATATCTAAAACTCTCGCCTTCCCAGAAATCTTCCGTATTGGCATTGGCAAATCCCACAATTCCGCCGACGTAGTTGACACCTTTAATATTACCTGAATTAAACAAATTCTTAAATGTCGCGGTCTTATTGTTTTCTTTGATATTGCCGATAATGCCACCGATACGGGATGCAGAACTGCTCACAGTTCCGCTATTCACAAGCTGGTCAAAAGAACACACAGTCTGTTCATTCTCGATATAAAGATCACCGATGATACCGCCTGTGCGATCGCCATTGCTCAGGATTTTTCCCGTATTCTCAACACTCTTCCACTCGAACGGGAATTTTTTACTTGACGAGTTGCCGCGCAGGAACAAACGGCCGACAATCCCGCCAACCAGCGAATTGCCTTTAAGACCGCCGGTATTCTTTGCGTTAATCAAGGAAAGCGAATGAGCCCATCCCGCAATACCGCCCGATCGCCCAAGACCACTCATCGATGTCGTGATATTACCGGTATTGAGGACATTCGATATCTTTGTGCCGCTGCCATCCGAAATATAGCCGACGACACCGGCAAAATAGCGGTTGGGACAGTCGTCCGCACTCTGCACGCCGGTCGTACCGTTGACGGCCATGCGCGGTGCCCAGTCTGCCGTAACCTGCCCATGGTTGGTCAGATTGCTGTGTTCATACCCGCCCGTAATCTGGCCAAACAACCCGCCGATGTATGTGCCACATCCCTGCTGCGCATTTTCGCCCCAAATCATACCATCGTTAAGGGCATAATTGGCACTCGCATCCTGAATGCCCGATATGCCGCCAATATACGTGCTGCCCGAAACGACACCGTGATTGATGACGCGTGTCAACGGAACATGGGAATAACCAGCAATGCCGCCCGTCCCCTGCCAGAGTCCCGCCACAGTGCCATGGTTGACGGAATCGGTGATGCCTTCCGCCCCGTTGACTTTCTCGAGCACCCCGACGAGGCCACCGACATACTGATAGCCCCTGACATAGCCGTTGTTGGTGAGATTCTTGTTTCCCGACGCGCTGATCTTGGCATGATAACCCAAAATGCCGCCGACATAATTCGTCGTCTGCGTCGTGACCATGCCGTCGTTGACGAGATTGAACAGTTTGGTATCCGATTCGGCACGTCCAACGATGCCGCCGAGGCTACTCGCCGCGCTATCGATATTTTCGGATTCACAATTGACGCGGCCCGAATTTTTGGAATCGGAAATGACGGAGGAACTGACAAGTCTGCCCGCAATGCCGCCCGTGTTGGCGACAGGAACCACCGAAGTGTTTGCACCGACATTGACGACCTTTCCCTGATGGGTAATGCCGCTGAGCGTAATCTGTGCCCCATAGCCAATCACGCCGCCGATGTCGCTTCCCGCGCCTTTGATATCGGTCGTCGCATCGATGCCGGTAAGTTTTGTATTGGCATCGGCATAACCGGCAAGACCGCCGAGCCGCTTGATCCCCGACACGCCATAATTCAGTTTCACATTGTCAATCCGCGCCCCTGAAAGCGTTCCAAAAAGGCCGCACGATTCGGCGGTTTCACCGCAGTGCAGGGCCATGCGCCCTCCCTCGGCATCGGTATAGGCAATGGTTTTGATCGTATTGCCGCCGGAGACAAGCTTGCCCTTGAACGCGACCGGTTTCCATTCCGTGTCGGCGGCAAGGACATCGGCAAGATTGATATTGCGCATGACGGCATAAACGGAATCGGCAGTAACGACCACGCTCTCATCGGCGATGCCATTGACGAGATCGACAAACTCCTGCGCAGTTCCAATCGGCACGGCGCAATAGCTGGTACCATCAATGGTAACGGGCACGAGTTCACACGCACACGTATCCTCATTGGATTTGTATGGATTTTCGGGACACTTGTCGATGCAGTCGGGAATGCCGTCGCCGTCGGTATCGGTATCATCCGCCTCACATCCGCAGATGCCCGGAACGGTTTTACCGTCATTTTCAGGGCATAAATCCACATCGCCGCAGGTCGTTTCGGGAATACCGCAACCGCACTGCCCGGGATTCGTCTTTTCGGGATCGTCCGGACACAAATCCTCGATTTCGAGACAATCTATGGTGCCGTTTTCATCGAGATCAATGTCGGGCAGGGCACAGCCGCACACGCCCTCGACCATCTTTTCGGGGTTGTCCGGGCAGTAATCCGTATCGAAGCAGGAACCGCCATCGCAGTACTGTCCCTCCGGGCAGGGTTCCGAATGTAACTCCCCGTCGACGCATGAAACAACGCTGTTCTGATCGCAGGTCAACTTAAAAGCTGTCGGATCGCATTTGTTGGGATCGACCTTGTCGACACATTTGCCATTCTTGCACTCCTGGTTTTCGCAATCCTTCGGGACATATTGCCCCTCAACGCATGAGACAACCGCATTTCCGTTGCACTTTGGTTTTTCTGTATCGCTGCACAGCTGCACGGGCGGTTCCGGCTCCTTGTCTACGCAGACGTCATTGACGCATTCCTGTTCTTCCGTGCATTTGTCGCATGGATTGACAACCGGTTCCGGCTCCTTGTCCACGCAGACGTCATTGACGCATTCCTGTTCGTCGGTACATTCGTCGCATGGATTGGTTTCGCCGTTGCCCTTCGGTATCATGACACACATCTGGCGTTCTTCATTGCACACCGTTCCCTCGGGACATTGCACCGATTCGCAATAAGGAACGGATTCGGCGACCTGTGGCGAACCGCTATCGCTTCCGCATGCCGTCAACGATGCCGATACTGCAGCAATAAATGCACAGATTATCCAGCGCTTTTCCATATTCTTACCTCTTAAAACAGTCTGCTTATTATACAGGTTATCCACATTATTTATGTTAAACTAGCACAACCCGTTATATTTTACTGAATTCACCGGCCATTGACAACATAATAGTGTAAATTCTGCCCCAAAAACGCGACCAATCTTATGGATTCAGCCGCCATTCATATTGTCTTTTGGGGGCGGCACGCCTATTGACATACGGCGTGCCCGCCGCGCTATTGTCATACGCGCGGCGATACATTTTGGATTCTCCCAATAACGACAGATTCCTCGCTTATTGGGAAATCGCACTCCCCGGAATTGCCCCCCAATATCCAATCAGATACCGATGAATATCCAAACCCGGTAAAGTGCGAAATAATTGACTATTCACAGTCGTAACTCACACCAAATTTGCCATGATTATATAATTCTTTCCACATGGCATTTTTTGTAATCATGTCACAGAAATTATCTTTGGAAAGTGACGTCCCCTCAAACATCTCAAAACCAAATCTCGATGGCGCATAGTCCACATCGGTCGGAATATTCCAATCGGCAAGGCTCTGATCAAAGGCATAAGCTTCGTAAAAGACATATTCAAGACTTTTAAGTCCGCTGACATCCCAGAGATTCAAAGGCTGATTGAAGCCAGAATTTAAAAACATACCATAAAAAGTCTTGGCTTTGCTGACATTCCAACGGTTGAGCGGTTTATTGTAATAACTATTTCTAAATGTATAATTAAACTCCGTCACATTGCGCACATCCCACTTTTCGAGATCAAAATCGATCAGGTTGAACGTATCGTATGTATAACTGAAAAAATTGTCCATATTGGTCAGTTTAGTGGCATCTGGAATATCAACTTTGGACATTTTTGTGACCAGTTGTGCATCACTAAAAGCACCACTGTTCAGTCCCACGGGGCCAAATGAGACGACTTCCCTCAATTTGAACTTATCTCTTTCA
>JAZODZ010000486.1:0-2104 GCA_045597285.1 Myxococcota bacterium | reverse complement strand
ATCATGGCATCGACGATGCCCAGCGCAATGATGATTCCTTTTAAAACAGCCCCCTTTATCTTTGCATTATTCTGCTTTTCTTTTCGCCGCATGATGGCGACCCAGATATGAGCGACGAGGATGGCTACAATAATCAGGAGCATGATGTACATGAATCATTCCTTTTGAACTATTCAGACCTTAAAAGTTATTCTGAATCAAACGGTCTTATCGAAATCGGGCAGGAGGATGTCACAAAAATAAAGCCGTGCGAAAGCACGGCTTTTAAGGGTGAAGCAACGTCTTAAATCAGTACTCAATCACGAAATCGCGCACGACAGGCATGTGCTGCATCTTGGGGGCACTGGAATCGCCATAAGTGACTGGTGCAATATAACTAAGGGGATTCTGAACACGCGAATCGAGGACGTAACCGTAAGGATATTCCTGATCGCCGATGACGGTCGGAACCGAGTACGTCTGGAATTTCGGATCGACGAGAACCCAGTCGTAATGCCACCTGCGAGCTGCGTTTGTATTATAATTGCCTTCCTGATCCCGTGGATAGGTGATGTTCGTGGCGAGAAGGCTGCTCCAGTGCTGATTGACGTATTGATTTGTCTTGGAATTAAAATCACCGCCGACGGCGACGTAATAATCACCCGTGTTCAGGATGGACTGGATAAATTCCGCCACTGCGGGATACTCGCTCAGCTGGCTTGGATGTTCCTGTTCCGCCTTTACATCGTTTTCATCGTTGCACTTCGTATAGAGATGGAGCGAAACCGCGATCATATCTTTGTCGCCCGGCAAATCGATGATTGCGGCCTCGTACCGTCGATCCGTAATGCTGGGAACGACCGACCTCATGGAATAGGCTTCTTTAATCTTGAGATCGCCCTTGACGATGATGCCGTTGCCAATGCCTCCGCGTCCGACATAATAATGATAATCCGTATGGAAATAGTTCTTCAGCTTGTTGACGACGTCTTCGGCTGAACCCGCAAATTCCTGAATGAGGATGATATCGGGATCCATGGCGTAGAACATATTCATACCAGGCTCTTCATAAAGCTGGGCGTCACTGGTTGTCGTGTTGGCTGACATGATGCGGAGCTTGCGCGTTTTAGGCGCATTTGGTTTGAATTCCTGTTCATTCGCGGCATGATAGAGCTTAAGTTCGCACGCATTCGGATCGTCGCCGTTGTAATAGTTATCGGTGCTTTCCATCGTGTAATTCAACGATATGACCTCAGTTTCGGTCGAATTGTCGTCGATACCGATGACTTCGATATATTGATAGGCGTTATAATCCGATGGTTTGAATGTCAGATTGAATTTATTGTTCTTAAATTTGACGCTATCTTTATATTCTTCCGGAATCGAGAATGTGACTTTGACATTGTTTTTCGGCTGTTTTGGCAGGCGAACGGCGTATTTTTGCGAACCACCGCTGCTCGAAACCAGACCTATCGAATTGCATATATTGGGCGAGAATTCGAGGCGCGGCTGGACGGGTTCGGGCGTTTCTTCCGTGGTATCCATGGTCCATGACGGCTGTTCCGGCGTCTCTGGCTTGGTAATGCTTGCACGATATTGAATATTGAACGGATCGAGTGCAAGATCGTTAAAACTGTGATCCTTGCACGTGTTCGACGGGACAAACATCGAAATGGTGCCGGTTGCGCCATCTTTGGCGATTTCCGTGTTGGGGCGGATCGTCACGGGATGAAGTTTGGCCCAGTCTTCGGCTTGAATACTCAATATTGGCGAAACTTTTCCTACCTTGTCGTCACCGATAAAAACGTTAAACAGCCCCTTTTTTTCGCCCCAGGTGCGAATCGTGATGGGAACATGACCTTTTGTCGGTTTCTTGCCGAGACTGACGTAAAAGGTCAACCCATCATCGGGGATCATGTTGGTATCAGACGGGTTTATGCCCTTGACGACGATCATGTCAGTGTTGGGCTCATAGACATCGTTCTGCACTGATGGCGCTTCTTCATTGTCGTAATTGAGGCACTTGACCGGCTCGACTTCGATGTTGTTGAAAGACGGGTCATTGCTCACGACTTTGAAATCGAACTGATATTTCTGTGTGCCATCGGTGGCATCGTCATCCACG
>JAZODZ010000485.1:0-4781 GCA_045597285.1 Myxococcota bacterium | reverse complement strand
ATGGCTACGATCCGACTTATCCCCCTCAATTTACCTTCCCGTGCACTTTTTATCGTTCGTAATCTTTTCGGGGGCCAGTCCCTTCTCCATGACGACGGATGAACACACGCCCTCGCGAAGGCACAATGCGCCGCTTTTGCACTTCGCGTTGCCGCAAGCACATCCGTTCGGGTTAATGCACACATATCCGAGCGACTGCACGCATTTGTAATCCGACAGTTTCGCAGGCGTTACCACGGAATTGCCGCACATACACGTACCATTCGGGGTCACGAGTTTATGGCTGACGTCTGTCGAATACTTGTCCCATAGAAACACTCTTTGAGCGATGTCGTAAGCATTTTCGAAGTGGCATCCTTCCGGATCGATCTCGATGGAGTAATCGCCGAATTCGTCATATCGACCATCTGAAGGCGAATAGATATGAATTATCCCGCCGACTGCATCGCACATTCCCCCTATTTCTTTCTCGGTACGGCTCGGCTCATCCGGCGCGAGATGGGGATAGACATTTTCGCATATATTATGGGCATAAGCCGTATCATAACGGCAAACGCCATCGACACAAAGCTGCCCTTTGGCGCAAGTCTCGTTGTAACAGGTGCACCCCGAATCGGCCTTGCAACGCAGCCCGACGGGCTGCATATCGAAAGCAATCCAGCTGAAGCACCGAAACGGTTTTTCGGGCAGGATATCACACGTAAAATTCTTGCGGTCGGCTGGCGGCACCGGCGTGACATCGCACACGCTTCGCACCATCACCGAATCGATCTTTGAATTTCTGGTACGAAGCCATTCCGGCCCGGTCTGTTCAAACTCCAACGCCGATTTGCGGCCATGTTTGGACAGTTCCGCTTCTTTTAAAGCCGCGTTGTAATCGTCGCCTTTGACGAGATGATATTTTTCCGGTTCCTCCGCCTGTGCCTCAAACGCGTCTTCATTACACGCGGATTCCGTTTCAAACTCCAACGTCGGTTTCCAGACTTCCTTTTCGCCCTGAATGTGGCATCCATTCTTATTCTCGCATTTGAGATACCACAATTCCTTATGCACAAGCGCGCTGTCAATCGTACAATAATCGCAAGTAAATTCGCCATATTTGTTCGAATAGACGGGCATTTTGACGTCATCCGCGCAATCGTGATCATCGAGGTAATCGCCGCAAATACAAATCGGAGGCTTGCCCGGAACCGTCAGACATGCGCCGTCTTTAGGGCACGCGCCATCGCCGCACGGACAGTTGCCCTTGTCGCATTCGACGCGCTTGACGAGCGGTTCCGCCACATCCCCCTCGCAATTGCCCTTGTCGTCCAAAGTCTGAAACTGGGCGCATTTGCCGCAACCATCGGACGTTGCGCACACCCATTTGCCGTCCTGGCAGACGAAACCTTTGTCTTTTGGCGCGACCATTTCTTTGTCGCCGCAATATGGCACGCCATCTTTGCACGTTCCGAATTTCCGCGTTTTGCGGTCGCCACAGCTGCAAAATTCGCCCACGCAAAGCCATTGGCCTTGTACGCAATGCCAATCACCGCTTTCTGCGCCTGGATACACGGCTTCGCCGCAATATACATTGCCATCTTTGCACGTCGTTCCGGGCATCGTGTGTGTCGGTTCGCACGGCAAAACTTGTATGTCTTCGGCCTCCTGCACGGCATTTCCGACCAGTGCAGATCGCATCGGCGCGGTCTTTTCGCCATATCGACAGCCATTCTTGTCAAAGCACCGCAACACGCCATTCAGGCAAATCCAGCCTTTATATGCGTCATATTCCTCATTGCCGCACTGGATTTTTCCCGCCGGTTCACTCGCATCGGCTTCGGATGCGTCTGATCGCGGCGCTTCTTGCTTTTTCGCGCATCCCGCCCCAATCGACAATAATAATAATATAACTATAAAATAATGAACTTTCATACGGAAATATCCTTTGAAAAATATATTTATGCACCGCATTACCGGGCGCGTACCGGTAACTTTTGCATGAATAAAGACTTTCCGTGAAGTGTCTTTTTTATTTTTTTGTGTAGGTACGGCTATCGGCTTTCGCCGATACGCCGCACGAACTCGCCTATGCGCCTGCGGCGCATACGGCTCGTTTTAGGCGCTATTGCATACGCGCCTATTTCTGGGACTTGTCGAGCGGATATTTGTCGCAAACATCGCCGGCACCGTCGCCGTCCCAGTCGCCCTGCCCCAACTTGCTCGCCGCGTTCTTGTCTTCGGGACGAACCGGATTAAAGACGTTCGGGCAGTTGTCGACATCGTTCGGAATGCCGTCGCCGTCGATATCATTGGGATCGCTGTATTCGCCATCATACATCGTCGTGCCCTGGCTGGTCGTATCGACAGGACGGGTACGAATGGGGACGCATGTCGGCTCATTTTCGGGCGTGCCGCAGAAGAACAGCTTGTAAGCCTTGACTTTATCGATTTGTGAATACGACATGCTGGAACCGCCGGCACCCTTCGTGTCGACCTTCTTGCTGCTGCCGCAGACATCGACTGTTTCGCCCGCATCCATGATGTTTGCATCGCCATAAACCATCTTGCCGTCGATCATGACGAGCGTGACGTCTTTATTCGTGGCCTCGATCACGGCGCGGTGCATAATCCTGTTGCCCGTACCTTTCTTGAACACGGCGATATCGGCGAGCAAACCGGCTTTCAGATCACCGATATATTTTTCGAGACCGAGTGCGAGCGCACCGTTGTATGTCGCCATTCTCCACACATCGTAATCCGAGAAATGCTTGTTGTAGTAATAAGTGTTGAGGAAATCGACGCATTGGAATTCGCGAAGCATCGTCGCAGATCCGGAATAAATCCAGTCGGAACCGAGGGCAATCGTGACGCCCATGTTGTCATAAACCGTGACGCGGGCCGTATCGCCATAGAGCGAAACGTTGGTGCGCGGCGACCAAATCAGTTTTGCGCCCGTATCGGCAAACAGCTTGATGTATTTCGGCGTCGCAGAAACGCCATGGATAACGGCGAGTTTCGAGGAAAATTCGTTCGCGAGCTTCGAAGCATCGCTAAGGCAGGCAAACTCGTTGAGGGCGGCATCGTTAATACCTTCGCCAATATGCGGCCCATAGACGTAATTCTTGTTATACTTGCCGCTCAGTTTGTACTTGCTGCAACCGCTCGTGGCAAGCGTTCCGCCAGAATCGCTCAGTGGGAACGTGTCGTAAGTCGGATAGGACGAAGAACCGGTAACCTGGTTTTCCTTATCGACATTGCGTACAAGTCCCGGGACCTTGCCGCTACCGAACATCGAAGTCGTGCCGCCCATAAGCTGACGGAGTTCGGGCACTTCATTATTCTGCGTACTTGGACCGGGCACTTTCGTGTGGTTTTCTTTGCCTTTGCGCCAGTCATGGCGGTGATCAAAGCGTTCAGCTCCCCACTTGCCAGGGGCACCATTCGAATAGGTAATGTGCTCGTGTGCATTAATGAGACCGGCCGAAACGACGGCATCCGGGCAGGTGATCACGGTGGCGTTGCTCGTGTCAGCATTGCAGCCAACTGAAGTAATTTTGCCATTCTCAATGACGACGGAGCCACCGAGATAGGTCTTGTCCTTGGTCAAAATGTCGCCCTGAATGACGTATTTCGTCTTGCTCGATCCTGTCTTGCTGCACGTATTGCTGCCGCTAATCGAGAGCGTGCCGCACGTCTCGACGGCGGGATCGCGCGGGCCACTGATCTGTTCGGTGCCATGTTGTTCGAGGGAAGATGTTTTCGTACTATTTTCCGTGATGTTCAGCTGCGGATATTTGGCATCGACAATGTTGACTTCGCCCTCGCCAGCAATCGGCGTCACAGTGCCACCGCCGCCTTCACCGCATTCGTAACGGCCATTCTCGATACGGCATTTTTCGCAGGGGAGGTATTCCTCGTTATAAGACTGGTCAGATTTATTGTAGTAACACGTGAAAGCAACTTCCTGTCCGTTTACGACGCCGCAGGTCTTGACGTAATTGGCATCACAAGCACAACCGGTATAGGTGAACTGGTTATACGTCGTGCCCTTTGCGACAGTTCCCGGCCCCATTTTACAGGTCAAATCGGTTTCACCTCCGATGTCGCACGATTTTCCGTCCGCCGCACAGCCTTTCGAGCAATTCTCGGTGACATATTTATCGCCCACGCATTTGGTCAGAATATTATTCGCACAAGTATTGACGAATGTCGCAGAATCGCACTGTTTAGGAACAGATCCGTTGCACGATTTGCCGTCGGCCGCACAGCCGTCTACACAAAACTCAAGTGCATAGGCATTGTTCACGCATTTGGTCAGAATATTATTGGCGCACGTATTGACGAAAGTTGCAGAATTGCACTGTTGCTCCACACCGCCGGCACATGATCTGCCGTCCGCCGCACAGCCGTTTTGGCAAAATTCAATCGCAAAAGCATTGTTTTCGCATTTGGTCAGAATATTATTTGCGCATGTATTGATATGCGTCGCCGAATTGCATTCTGAACCGCCGTTACACGTTTTGCCATCAGCCGCACAACCGCTTGCACAGACATTGATGAGTTCTTGAGTAACCCCATCCTTTACGCCGCAATACTTCTGAATGCCATCCGAACAAGTGACATTATAAGTGGCAGGATTACACCCCTCATCCTCGTGATTCTCGCTTGCACAACCGGCAAGTCCAGCCACCATAAGCAAGCTACTCAAAACGCAAAGATTTCTGCACAAATGCGATCTCATAATTTCCTCCAAATCAGAAAAAAAAGGCTCGCGCAGAATCTATCATCAGCGCAAGCCT
>JAZODZ010000484.1:0-5473 GCA_045597285.1 Myxococcota bacterium | reverse complement strand
CTATTCGTCTCTCAACAACGAATTATTAAATACGCGGGCACCTTGCCCGCGTTACGTTGAATGAAGCCAAATAATTCCGTTACGGTAATTGATATTCGGCACCACGGAGTTTACGATTACCGTACAGAGTGAGTATATCTTCAATTCCACGCATTGCACTTCGGCTAAAATCTAAAATTTGGATAATCGTGTTCCTTGTAGTATAATTACCAAAAATCTGTGTACAGTGAATTGCTCTGCACACGGCAACAGATTATTCATTTGGGAGTTTTCCGATGTTCTTGCGTATCCATAAAGCTTTAGTTTTGACCGCATTTCTTACTGCTATTTCTTTTTGCGCTACAGCGTGGGCAGATGATTGCGAGAATTTGAAAAATAACATGGAATGGACTGCCGGGATGGGACAGCTTCAACTAGAATTCAATAACAAGGATTACGACGCTGTTATTGCACGTGGAGAAGACCTCAGCTACCTTTGCGCCCGCTCGCCAGAACTCAATTATTTTATCGGAAAAGCCTATGCCGCCAAAGGCTCAAACGATGAAGCACTTGTCTATTTGGGCATTGCCGGGGATTCCATCGCAGACTTTCAATCGTCGCCCGATCTCGTCCGAGACATTTATTACGCGAGATACGAAATCGAACATCCTAATACCGGTTCGGGGGACTTGAATGCCATCAAGGGTGACATGAACGCCCTCCAAAACGAGAACGCTCGCATCAAACAGGACAACAAAACCTGTCAGGATAACCTCGCCGCCCTAAAGAAGGATAATTCCGCTTTTCAAGATAAACTGGAAGCCTTGAAAAAAGACTCCTCAGCCTGCCCGCAGGTGGAAAACACCTGTCCGCAATGCCCTCAAATCGATTCATCTGCTATCCCGCTCGCCATCACAGGTGACACAACCGTTCTGAAAAAGACCTACAGCGACCTCATGTGGGCCGGTCTTGGCGTCGGCATCGGCGGCGTCGCCCTCACGAGTGTCGGTGGCGGCATCGTTGGCAGTGTCACAAAATTCACTTATAAAGGCTTTAACCAGTCCACGGGCAAACACAAATACAAAATTATGCCGGGATACATCACCGGATGGACATTTATCGGTGCCGGTCTTGCCACTACCGTAACAGGGTTCGTACTCGCCACCGTTTACGGCATCAAACTGAATCATCTCAATGAGGATGTCTCGTTTAATATTTCTCCAATGGGCTTCGACTTCAGTGTAAAGTTTTAATATTTGGAGATTTTTACTATGAAATATAATTTTTTACTAATTTCAATATTTAGTGCATTCCTTGTTTCGGCTTGTGAAGACACACTGGTGTTTTATTCCGATGAAAGTGAACCATGCACAAACGGGGAACTCAAATGTATTGACCAACTACCTTCAAAATGCGTAGACAATCATTGGATTTCCTCCGGCAATCCTTGTGACGAAAATATATCCCCATGTAATGCCGGCAAGTGCACGCTCAAAGACAATAAATGCAACACCGAAGAAGACAAAATATGTGTCGGTTCCCAGCCATACATTTGTAATAGCGGTACCTGGAAAACAAATGGTTCTCCATGCCCCGATAACAGAAATTGTATCAACGGTTCATGCTCCCTCGATGGTATCTACTGTTTCGAAGATGGTTTATACACATGTGAAGATGATATCGATGAAATAGGGACAATCTATCAATGCGCTAATTCCACATGGACAACCCTAAAAAAATGCCCGAAATCTGCTTCTCGATGTGATATACAAAACAGCAATTCCACCGACGGCCTTTGTAAATAATATTTTGCGCGGTTCTGGCAATCGGCAATACGATTCAATTGCCGATTTTGCCGCCTATCCATACCAATATCAAACGCCAGAACCACGCAACAAAACCTTATGCGCGATATTAAAACCGCTTTCCGGCTCTTGCATATTCCGCGAGGAGCTTTTTAAAGTTCACCACACCGCCGACAATGCATCCGGCTATCAGCAGAATGCCCGTAATTATCCATGAATTGATGAGCAGCAGAATACCGCAGACGGCCCCAACACCACACAGCGCGATAGCAGCCTTGCTTCCGCTTCCAACTTTTTTAAGATCTGTTCCCATATCGTCTCCTTATAATGTTCGATAATTCAAATGAAAATTCAGGCGTGGCGTATTCGCAACGCGAATAGCCTCGCCCGCCGCCGTATGCCAATAGGCGGCGTTCCTTTATGGAACCTGCGGATTCCTTGCAATCCACGCCTTGGCATCTCCTGCATATTCGGTGTCAGGATATTTTTCTATCAGCTCAGTCAATACTTTCTTTGCCGATACCGGATCCTTCAGTTCCAAATAACTATGCGCCAGCAAAATATGGGCTTTCGGAATTATCTCGGCATCGGGATACGTTTCGAAAAGCCCCGTCAGCCGCCTAATCGTGCCTTTATAAGCTTTGGCTTTGAAATCATATTCTGCGACATATAATTCATGATTTGCCAGGCGGCGGCGTACTTCGGCAAACTGCTCTTTCGCCACGGGAACGTTTTCGTCGTCCGGAAACCGGCGAAGATACACCGAGAACGCCGTTTCGGCCTGCGCCGTCGATTTGCGATCGCGCTGCCATGGATCGGGCAGTAAAAACATACTGCTCGGCATCATTTCGTAATAGCAGTTCGCAGCCTGATACGTGGCATAAGCGATATCCGGATGCGCTGGATACGTCCGCAGAAAATTCTGATATGCAACTGCAGCCTGCGCATACTCGCCACTCTCACGGTACGCATCTGCAATCCGTAAATCGCTCAGCTGCGCCCAACGTGTCGCGTATGGATATTTCAGTTTGAGCGCATGAAAACTCTTGATCGAGTCCTCATATGAACCGCTCTCGAGCGTCTTCACGGCTTCGCGATAGACCAATTCCGCTTCACTCTTCGGCTCACCTTCGAACACAGTTTTCTTCGATGTGCCGCAGCCGCTTAGAACGAGAATAATGAGTAATGCCAGTATCTTTTTCATAAACAGGACGAATCTATTAAACGATTTTTACAGGATGATTCCTTTGCCATTGATGCGGAATTCGGACGGCAGATTTTTCTCGACCGCCTCACGGCGATCATCTGGAATGTGCCATCCTTTGTCTCTAAACGCCGTCGCAATTAACGTCAGGACGCGCTGGCTGTCTTCCGTCGCAAGCCGTTCCACAAGCGCCTCAATCCCCTTTTCATGCGCCTGCTCGATGACCGTATCGGCTGCCACAAAGCGAATCGTTTCATTTTCGTCGCCGAGATACGGCAGTATCGAAATGCACAGTTTTTCTTCGCGAAACGTCTTGAGCGTCAGCATCAGTTGTTCCTTGCGCTCGGGATCGCGAACATACTCAGGACCGATGGATTCCAGCAACTCATTCAGGAAATCGACGAGTTCGTCGTGCGAAATCAGCTCCTTGAGCGTCCGATACGGCCAGTTAAAAAACTTGTCGTTGTTCTTCAAAAACTTTTTGAGGGGAACGACCGTCGCATCCCCCATGTTTATCAGAAGTTTGCTCACGAGGTCTTTTTCTTCTGAATCGATGGTGCCGTTCTCGCACTTGCAGGTAAATCGTTCAATCAACGGTTCGGCGGCCAGTTCCGGCCCCATATCGGCAAGCTGCATGATGCAGTAACGCCTGTCGTCGGCGTGAACATACATATTCACTATCTTTTTGCGGAGGCTCTCAGCCTTTTCCTGCGGCGTTGGATTGAAAAATCGGCGTATCGCGTCAAAAAATGACATATTTCTTTTGCTCCATTTATTTTCGGGTAGACGCGTCAAAAAACGCGGCGTTCAAATCTATGCACGCAATGCGCAATTTCAAGTTTTTTATCTACGCGTCTCCCGATGCCGCTCCCCTTTGGCGGCCTCATCCCCTACTCTCCCTGTTCATCCTCGCCAGAAAATGCCCCGGAATCCATCCATTCCTGGAACACATCCATGATCTGCTTTGCCTGTTTCGCCGATGTGAACTTGAATTTCGACTGCGAACGGTACTCGCCATTCTTCTTTTGAAAACGGTCAATCCGCGCTTTCGGCGCTCCCCAAACGCCTTTTCGACGATCCCATTCCACATATAAAAACATGATCGTCGTCCACGCGCCCTTTGACAAAACCTTCTTGTCCAGCTGCTTTATGATCTGCTGGCCCCCTTCATCCGTATAGTCAATCGTGATTTCGTCTACTGTTCCCGCCATCTCTGTTTCTCCTGACGATTTGTTTCTACCAATCCCTTCCGGGATTCTGCCCACCTCCGGGATTCTGCCCATCTTATGCTATCTATCACAATTGTTAAACGGATTTTTTCACTTTTTCAATAATCCGAAATAAATATATCAATCTGTAATAAAATAGCCTTTTATATAATATATAAACACTTCTATATATCCACCATCTGACCGACTTGCCCCCACTACATCTTCGTATATTGAACAACCGCTTCCACAAGCGCATCGACCATCTTGGCCCGATGTTCCGGCTTCACGAGATTCAGTCCCTCTTTTGCATTCGATAAAAAACCCATCTCCAAAACAACCGACGGAACCTGCGCCTGCGTCAATACCGTGTAATCCCCTGTTCTTACCCCTCGATCCAGAACGTCAAACCGATGCCTCATCGCTCGGTTAAAACAATGCGCCATCTTCTCGCTGAGCGCCCCCGTCCTCACATGCTGCGCCTTGATTTCATCCGTAATCTCGATGCCGTCGCGCTGATAATCGCCTTCCCAATAATCCCCCGCCCAGAAACTCTCAAATCCAATGGCGTCCAGATTATTCGAGTTATTAAAGTGAAGACTCAGAAACAAATCCGCATTCAATCGGTTCGCAATCCCAATGCGTTCATTCAGTGACAACGCCTGATCGCGATGCCGCGTTAGAACTATCTTGGTCTCCGGCAACGCCTTTCTCAGTCGATCCGCCAGCAGGAGCGCCACCAGAAGCGTCAGATGCTTCTCATGTATCTTCGCCACGCCAATCGCCCCCTCGTTCGTGCCACCATGTCCAGGGTCGATCACGATGAGCTTGACCGGCCCGGGATGTATATCTGGCGCGGTTTCATCCGGCTTTTCTGCCGTCACATCGATCGGCACCGTCTTCACACTTTCTTCCGATTTTTCAGTTCGAATCGTCTTGGGCGACGTAATTCCCTTAGCTTCATGGCGCATATTGTGCCACGGTTCAGCCTGCACCGACGTGCAAAACATCCCCGCAATCACAAAAATCACTGATATCAACGATATCCGAATGCCCATTCCTCGCTCTCCACTATGCCTCTCACTCACGTACGCCTCCGCGCCGAACGCGTGCATATATCACGCTCTGACAAGTTTTGGGGATTAAATCACCGCAATACACACTCTTTTTATCGCCATAATGGCTATTTTCCTGTCGCTCGCCTATTCACATACGGCTCGCTCGCCGCGCTATTTCATACGCGCGGCCTATGTTTTCCTGTCGCTCGCCTATTGACA
>JAZODZ010000483.1:0-3749 GCA_045597285.1 Myxococcota bacterium | reverse complement strand
TAACTCTTTGTCGCGTAGCCATTCGCCGCTCTGAATATCTTTCAATATTTCGTTGATATGTCTCAAAATTCCTCCTGTGGAATTGAGAAAACCTATTCCATGTTTTGAATTGTATCGTTATTTAATTTACTACAAGCAAACGTGTCCCCCTGCACTCCCGTAGCAATTTCTATATTAGTGAATGCAGGGTAAAAATATATTATTTCACGTGAATCGAAACAATATTTTTAATATCGAACTGCTCCTGAGAAGTCAGCATACCACTGCCATCGCACATCACCGTGTTTCCACCGGCAATACTATATTTATAGAAAGCGACGTAATAACCTTCCGGAAGTTTCAGTTCACTGGCAATCATGAATTCATCGTTATTCTCGGTATTATTTTTGTGTCCAAAGCCTTCGTTAAGTTTTGCATCCACCCAGATGATATCTTCAAGCTTTGCATTGATGTCAGACACGACGTAACCAAACTGAGCCGTGATACCCGAATGAGAACCGTTCACGCCCGTGATTCCGGGTGCATAAACCTGTGAATACACCTGGATTGCATTGTTTTTATCAAAAGAATTCTGTTCTTCCACATAAGTTTTTGTCGGCCAAGTCACCTGGCACCATTCGATATTGCCACCAGACGTCTGCCCGGGTTCCTGGGTTCCACCACCCGCGACAGTTGCAAACTTGAGATTACCGATCACGAGCGATGTCGCGATGCCTGCACCATCGCAATAAGTCCAATTTGTGCCGCCATCCGGGCTGTATCTAAAGAACAGCGCATACATTCCCGAAGCCGGAGCGGCAACGTTCGTGGACATGTATTCGTCATGATCTGAGACCTGATCACCGCCATATTGGTCGTTATAAAGCGCGTCATTCCACACGATATCGTTGAGACTCTTGCTGGGATCGGCAACGACATAGCCAAACTGTCCCTTGATTCCGGTATGCGTACCGCCTTGTCCCGTCACACCTGATACTTTGACCGTCGAATATGCTTCAAAATTGCCGCCCTGCTCAATCGATTCTTTGACATAGTGCACCTTGCAATCCTCAATTGTCCCAACACTCTGCTGTGTGCCGGGCTGCTGTGTCTGATCACCGGGTTGCTGCGTCTGCCCGCCGGGCTGTTGCGTCTGCCCGCCGGGCTGTTGCGTCTGTCCGCCGGGTTGCTGGGTCTGCCCGCCGGGTTGCTGAGTCTCGTTATTCGTTTCGTCCGCACAGGCCGTGATGAGTGCAAACGATAAAACAACACCTACAATTCCTACTATTTTTCTCACAGTTTCCTCCCCAAAACAAGCGCGTCAAATGACTCGCTCAAAGTCTCCAATTTATTCTATCAGATTTTACATGAGAGAGGCGTATTTTTTGTTCAGTTCTAGCACCATGGATATGGTCTTTTTCATTGTTCACCTGTATCCGAGGCTGAATGCTGGCATAGCAACGATTGAGGAACCGTCGGATGCCTCCAAAATGTTGCGTAGCGCGTATGTCAATAGCGCTGCGGGCACGCCGTATGTCAATAGGCGTGCCGTTAATAAATAAAAATATGAGTAATAATTTATATATTCCTTACTTGCATTCCCCATCTTCGTAACAGCCGTTCGAGCATTCTTCCATCTGGGGCGAAACCGAATAGAGTTCGCCGTTGTCATCGTACGCGCAGTTATCCACGAATTTATAAAATTTCCGCGCATCGGGCGGAAGCGAGCCATTGGAAAAACACCTCGCCGGATTTATGCCTTCTTCGGTCCCAAGACAACCGTTCTTGCAGACAGCTTTGCCATCGATCGTGGCACAGATATGGGCGATTCCGTCTCCGGCGATGGATTCGCACTGCAGCTGTTCGCATGTCGGATCGGGCTCAGTCTTGCACAGGCCGGTGGCATTATCGCATCCATTATCGCATGTCGTCGATTTCCTGTCGGTCGCATAGAGCGTCCCGAGATCGTCTTTGGCACATTCCGTAACGACCGAAAACTGATTCATCGCCCCCGGCGGAAGTGAGCCATTTTCATAGCAAACAGCGTCATTCAGACCTACTTTTTCGCCGTGACATATATCTTCACATGATTCCTGACCGGACAGCTTCACGCAAACCTGCGCGTCTCCGCCGTCATTGATACATGAAAGCGAGCATTTGTCTTCGTTGCAAAGACCAGTATCTTCGTTGCAGCCATTATTGCATTCTTTGTCTGCGACACTGGCCGAATAGAGTTTGCCGTCGTCATCCTTTGCACAGGTATCGACCGAGGAAAACACCGGCCGCGACTCGGGGGGAAGGGATTCGTTGGAATAACACACCGCTTTGTTTGCGCCTTCTTCGGTTCCAAGACACGTCGGTTTACAGCTGGTTTCGCCAGAAATCTTCACACAGATATGCGACTTGCCGGCGACGATTTGTTCGCACTTCAGTTCCTCACATGGCGAATAATTCTGCGCGTTAATGTTGCTATGATCATCGCAAGCAAAAACAGCAAGGCTCGCTAAAGATAACAAGATGAGAGTTAAACTACGCTTAAACATTGAAATACCTATTACAATGCGAGACTCGCGTCTCCAGGTTAAAGTATCTAGAGTCCCCGATGATTATGACCGACGACAAAACAGAAATATAGCGAAGATATTGCAAAAAATTAAGAGGTAATTAATTTTATGTCTGTGCGCATAGGCATATCAGCTTCTGATACCTCGCCATCAGATCCGCACTATCTCGGGCTCGTATCGGGACGGTAGCCATAGAGTATCATGACGGCTTTGTCGAGAACTCTGTGGGCTTTGAGCAAATCGGGGGGCAACGTCAAAGGATATACAATTGTGCCTGAGAACTCTCGGAATAAATTTCGTGCTTTTCGTCATCTTCCAATGAATCCGTAGCTTATTTCTTCCCACTCCCCACGCCGACAGTTCCTTCCCTACTCCACCACCCATCGTTCTATCGTCCGCAATTCCTTATCGAAATTTGCACCGATCTTTATAACTTTCTTATCTCCGGCTTCGTAAGGAATTGCATATCCCTTGTCATGGATTTGTTTTAATGCCCCTTCTGCCGTGCCATCCAGTTTAAATTCAAATACATATAGGGTATCATCCGTTTCTATCAAGGCATCGGTTCGGCCTGCGGCTGTGCACTCCTCGGTACGGACGCAGAATTCCGAGGCAATGCGGAATATAAGATAAAATATAGTTTTATAATGTGCCTCATCCTGACGCTCTGCATTATAGGGAATCGAACTGATAAAACTGCGCATCAGATTCATGGCATGATCGACATCGCGTTCATCAAGCGCATCCATGAGCGACATGATAAAGGATACGTTCTCATGTTCCGGTAGTTTGGAATAATACGGCATCAGCCCTTTCAAAAAACTCACGCGCACTTCTTCATTGGGAAAACCGAGCCTGTACCTGCCATTTTTCACACTTTTTATCGTCACATATCCACTCTGCTACAACACCGGAATCGGCGTCTCCGCTCTTTCCATCGGCGCATTCAATTCCATCTCGCTAGCATTGAAATGATCCAAATCTTCTGGTTTTATAACAAAATGCGCAATTTCTTTCGTCAAAAGCGTCGGCGTTCCCGTCGAATACCAATAGTTCCTTAATTTCTGATGTTTCAAACAGTTCAAAAGGCTGAATGGATTATATATATCGGGACAAACTTCGGTAAAATGATAACCGTCATATCGACGTTTGAGATCAGCCAATAGTTTTTCTACACTTTGACCTCTCTTATTCGCCATCGCTTCT
>JAZODZ010000482.1:0-2975 GCA_045597285.1 Myxococcota bacterium | reverse complement strand
GCCCCCGGTTGGCGCGTAAGCGCCTACCGGGGGATCAGGTCATTCAACCATAACTATCCCCGTAGGGGATTCCCCAAAAATACATACAATAATACAAAATGTCCTTCTTCAGGTCTAATGTAGAGGGGGAGATGTCGCCGCAGACGACGGAGGGGAGAGGTCTAAAAAAGGCATTTGCACCATTGCGTTCACCTGCCTCCTGCCTTGGTTCGATAGGAGCGTCCCTAAGAAACACCTTAAGGATCTGAAAGTGTTGTAACATTTTCTTGAGTATTTGTTACGAAAGACCGCCATTTTCGTGTATAAAACACTGCCCCTAAAATACGACCCAAAGGGGCCAGGAGGTCTTTATGCCTAAAAATCTGTTCTGTATTTCGATTCTCATTGCTTTGTTTGCATCTGCCTGCTCCGATGAATCCATGTTTGTTGTTTCAACTGGAAATAACAATGCATGTAATGATGGTGATGAAAAATGTTCAAATTCAACCCACAGTATATGCCAAAATAATATCTGGACTGTAAGTGAAATCTGTGAAAACGGTTGCGATGGAAAACAGTGTACTAAAACAACTCAATCGTGTACAGATGGACAAACCGTTTGTAATGATAATATATTAAAATCATGTCAATCCGGTAACTGGATTATCAGCGAATGCAAGAACGGATGCGACGGAAATGTTTGCAAAGAACAAGACCCTCCCGTGATTTCTGACTGTACCGACGGCGATATCCAATGTCAGGATAATATATTAAAAAAATGTCAGTCCGGAAACTGGAACGAATCCCTATGTCCTTACGGTTGCGCCAACGATCACGAATGTACCGAACCCAGTGAATGCAACGACGACGATACCCTTTGTACGAACGACACGCTTAAAACCTGCCAGAATAACCATTGGGATTCAGGCTCCACATGTCCAAACGGTTGCCACGTCAGTGGTGCATCGTGTGCCAATTGTAAAGAAAATGATATAAAATGTACGGATAATCAAAAAATGACTTGTTTGGGTGGCGACTGGACCTCACAAACATGTGACAACGGTTGCAGCCCCAATGGGAAAGATTGTGCAGAATGCAAGGAAAATGCGGCCACTTGCGAAAACAATACCCTGAAATCGTGTAAAAACGGTGCCTGGACTTCACAAACCTGCGACAACGGTTGCAATGCCAATAAAACGGGATGTGCTGACTGCAAGGAAAATGCAGCCACTTGCGAAAACAATACCCTTAAAACATGTAAAAACGGAGCCTGGAACTCGCAAACCTGCAATAATGGCTGCAATGCAGATAAAAACGGATGCGCAGAATGCAAGGAAAATACTGTCGTTTGCGAAAATAATACCCTTAAAACATGTAAAACCGGGAAATGGACTTCAAAAACTTGCGAGAATGGTTGTAATTCCGCCAAAACAGCCTGCGAATCCGTCAATAATAACCAGCCCACGCGATATATCATGACAAATCGATTGCTGTCGCCGATTACCCCGTATGTCTTGCAATCCATGAAAAATATCGCCGCTAAAAATTCATCGCGCTCGACCAATGTCGTCATGAAAGTCGGAGATTCCCACTACGATTATAATTTCGACGGTTGTTTTATGAAATGCTTTTCCACCGCAAACTCCAATGCCGTCACGCTAGATTCCCATACAAATCTCCAAAAGGCTATCAACGATTTCCAGAAAACCAAAGACTCTTTCATGCGCGATTCCAAGTCTGCCCTTGGCGGTAAATCGACGCGGGATATGTTCAACTCATCTATCTGCGGCTCGACAGACTGCATCACGCAGGAAATCAATGCCATGAACCCCCGATTTGCCTTCTTCGGCCACGGAACCAACGACATGGGAAACGGCTGCTATTCCCACGCCGTCATTCCAAACGAATGCGACGGCTATGCCTCATCCCTTCAGGCCTATTACAGAAACCTGAACCGCGCCATGGATGTCCTCATCAACAACGGCGTCATTCCACTCATCTCGGCTATCGCCCCCCGAAATGATACCCCCAAGAAAGTCTCCTATATGAGCGGCGCTTCAAATATCGCCTCAACATCCGACTATCCCACCCACATGGTCAGCACGTTCAATGCCGTCGCGCGAGGCAATGCCGAAGCCCGTCAAATCCCCTTCTTCGATACCTTCCAGGCTTTCTATCCGCTCGCTTCACACGGCATTCGCGATGATGATATGCACGGTAGCACTAGCGGCTCTCCCTGTAATTTCACCGCTTCAGGCCTCAAATACGGCGTCAATACCCGAAATCTTTACAGCATGGAAATGCTCAACAATGCCTGGAATGCCTACACTTCCGGCAATGCCCCGGACAAGGTCATCGAACCCTTCAAAGGTTCCGGAACCGCCGCCGATCCCTATATCATTACAAGCCTTCCATTCACGCATTCCGCCAATACCAAAAACACCGGCAAAAACGTGATCAGCACTTATTCCGGCTGCGCCGCCGGTGTCAATGAATACGGCCCCGAAGTGTATTATAAACTCGAACTCAGTTCCAAAAAACGCATCCGAACATTTGTCGTCAGCGAACGGCTAACATATACCTATCCATATGACGAAGCAGACCTCGATATCCACATTCTCCGCGGCTCCGCAAGCAGCAACAGCTGCATTAAACGCGATGATATTATGATTCACGGCTCGCTCGCCAAAGGAACCTATTATTTCGTCATCGATACTTTCGGTACATCATCCAATGAATCCGCCAATCGAGGTAAATACCTGTTCGGCATCGTCGAATGCGACTCTGATGACAAATACTGCGATCCAGCTCTCTGATGACCTGATGAATACAATTCGCCAGCGCCCGGTAACCCGGGTAAAAGCGAATTTCCCCAAATGTTTCTCCCCCCCTCTCCATTGGCTAAGGAAGGGATAAATGCTGTAAATGACGCAAATAATAGAAGCCCGTAGGGCTTCACGTTTAGTAGCCCCCGGTTGGCGCGTAAGCGCCTACCG
>JAZODZ010000481.1:0-8201 GCA_045597285.1 Myxococcota bacterium | reverse complement strand
TTTATGGTTGCCGGGAGCGGCATATCGATGAAACATATCGTTGCGGCCTATCGATTCAACAATCTCGTGACGACGGTCGGCGACGAGCTTTTATTTGATAGCAAAAACAAATTTGTGCAGTTCCCGGAGACGGCACTGGCGAGTGCATCCAATCTGAGCGAGTACGAGCTGGATGTATATACGTACGGCGCGTCGGATCAGAATATGACGATTCGTCTGGATGATATTTTTGTTCTGGGTGATCCAATGTAGGATAAGTGTTGTAATAATTGATACAAATCACCTTCTCGTGGGTGGTGCTTTTATGTGTGGCACGCCTATTGTCATACGGCGTGCCCGCCGCGCTATTGCATACGCGCGGCGTTTGTTGGTGCTGGTTGCGGATATGATATTGATTGATATGGCCTATTGCCTAATTGCGGTAGGAATACGGACTAAAAACGAGGGTCTGAATAGTTACGAAAAGTTACATTTTTTTTGTAGAGATAAAATAATAGATTGACAATTTTATATATCGATCTTAATAAAACGGCGTTTCCTACATGACATTTTCGTCAAGTTAGTGATGGAAGTGTTATTTTTAATCCATAAAAGGAGTCAATTTATGGCAAAGTATGATGAGGTAAAAGGCAATCTTGTTGCACTTTATGAAGAAGCTCAGAAAGAACTTCGTGATCTCGAGGCGAAACGGGCAGATGTCCTGAGAACGCTTGAATGCCTGGGACCGATTTTTGGTTCTAAAACTGTTGCAGCCGCAGCTGCAAAAGAAGTCGTCGTGGAAGAAGCGAAACCAGCGAAACGTCGTGGTCGCAAGGCAGGCGCTGTCAAGGTTGCGAAAGCTGCTGACAAAGCTGATAAAGCTGCGAAAGCCAGCAACGATGAGAAGAAGAGCCGTATTAAGAGTGAAGACTTGTTTCGACTTGTTATGGACTATCTGAAGGAAGCATATCCCAATTCGCTCGCTGGCGCAGAAATCCTTGCCAAATTGTTCAAAGCCGGTATGCCGCAGACGGCTTCATTCCGTACGCGTGTTTATGGCAGCCTGAGCAAATGGGCGAAAGAAGGCCTTCTCGAACATGGTGAACGCGGCGTTTATAAATGCCCGGTCAAAAAAGAAGACGCCCATACTAATGAAGTTTAATAGTCGGAAATAAGCATCTAAGTTAGGATGTACAAATAAGATTTGGAGGTATGCCGTGGGCCAGTTATATGATTCTGCCAGTGAGATTGCATCTCGCATTCGCGCGAAATGTGATCGCAAAGTTGATTTGTGTGTCGTTCTAGGTTCTGGTCTCGGTGCTTTTGTAGATGCACTCGATAATCAGGTTGTAATCCCTTATTCCGAAATAGAGGGATTTCCGACGTCAAGTGTTCACGGTCATGCCGGAAATCTCGTGTTTGGTCAGCTCGATGGGAAAGATCTCGTCGTCATGCAGGGACGTGTTCATTTTTATGAATGCGGTGATCTGAAACGCGTCACGCTTCCTGTCCGCATCCTTAGATGTCTCGGCTGTACGCGTATGATAGTGACGAATGCAGCCGGCGCCGCAAATCCTGAATTCAATGCCGGCGAATTGATGTTGATTACCGATCAGTTGAATATGCTGATGGCCGCAAGCCCACTCATCGGCGCAAATGATGATGCCTTTGGCGTCCGTTTCCCCGATATGAGTGAAGCATATAATATTGAAATGAGCGATGTCATTCGCAAAACGGCAAAAGAATTGGGTATTCTTCTTCGCGAAGGTGTTTATTGCGCGACCCACGGGCCCGAATATGAAACGCCCGCAGAAGTTCGTATGTATCAGAGACTCGGCGCGGATGCGTGCGGTATGTCGACGGTGCCCGAAGTCATCGTTGCAAATCACATGCAGATGAAGGTCGCAGGCATTTCCTGCCTTACCAATAAAGCAGCCGGCCTTTCCGCAACAAAACTGACGCACGAAGAAGTGATGGAATGCGGCCGCAAAGTCGCCAAGGACTTCGTCAATCTGCTTCGCGAGAGCGTTCGCAAATTGCTCTGATACGATGTCATTCGATAATAAAAGCCGCCTAAACGGGCGGCTTTTTTTGTGGCTTGAAATAACTATTCAGACTCAATGGCATTTCTTCGGTATGTAATTCTATTGAAAACAAGCAGGTGGCTGGAGAGCACAAAGATGTAAGTGCTTTGTTTTTAGAAAATTCCTCTGTCCTTATAAAACATCATTTCTGTGAGATGCCTGGTAGGTCTGAGACAGTTATTGAAATAAATAAAAAATAGTGCGCGTATGCAATAGCGCACTGCCGCGAGCCGTATGACAATAGGCTCGCGATGTGCGGCGTATCGACGATAGTCGATAGCCGCACCCCCGCATAAATAAAGAAAATGCGGATTTGTGTGAATCATAACACGATGTCTGCGTTAAACGCAGTCGGATGGCGTACCGTCCGGGATAAATCAAAACACTGCAAGAGGTATTGCGTTGTGATATAATTGAGAGTGGACTATCGTGTCCGTGTCAATTGGAGGAATGAAATGCGGAAACATATACTGTCGGCGCTTGCGGCCGCGATGTTGTTGATTTCTGTGCCGGCTATGGGACAGGAAGCACAGGTTAAAACACTGCCAAATGGCGATGCAATCAAGGAATGTTTGAATCCGATCGAAGGCATGTCGTGCATTCCCGGTGGGTCGTTCATTCGCGGTTCGGATGATGATCCGCACAAGCAGTGCAATCAGTCGAGTTATAACCGTGCTTATATGACGAAAGAAATGCGGAATGCGAAAGATTATCGCAACAATTTCCCCGCCGAGACGGTTTGGATGCAGACGTATTACATGGACAAGACCGAGGTCACAAATGCGGCCTATAATGCGTGCGTGGCGGCCAAAAAGTGCGAAAAGGACGGACCGAAATACGTCGATTTTGGCGCGGACAAACAGCCGATAACGGGTCTGAGCTGGTATAATGCGAAAAAGTTTTGCGAGGCTCAGGGCAAGCACCTCCCGACCGAGGCAGAATGGGAAAAGGCAGCGCGTGGCGAAAATGGCGACATCTATCCGTGGGGAAATACGCCGGCATCGTGCGACAATGCGGTCGTGATGAACCAGAAGGGGCGGTCGTGCGGCGAAATCAAGCGCCGTGGTGAACATCCCGAAAAAGGCCGCGTTCTTGAAGTCTGCTCCAAAGGCGCTTCACGCTATGGCCTTTGCGACATGATGGGGAATGCAGAGGAATGGGTCAACGACTGGTACACCGGCAGTTATGCGGATTGCGGCGACGCGTGTCGTGGTGTGGATCCGAAAGGGCCTTGCAATGGCGAGGAAGATAAGGATCACCGTTGTGGAAAGTATCGTCATAAGTCAGTCCGCGGCGGTTCGTGGTATTGGGAACCGGAACATGCGACGGGCATTCATCGCCGTAGCCACGTTCCAAGCAATGATCCGGCGCACCATTTCGGATTCCGTTGCGCAGCCAGCCAGGAAGAAATGCAGAAACTTCTCAATTCAGGCGTCAAATAGCCCGTCATGTCAAAAAAGAGAGACCGCACAAAACAGATACTCGCGGCGGAATCGCGGATTCCTGCATGGGTTACACGGTACACAAACACGCTGATCATCGTGTTGATGTGGCCGTGTATATTTGTAGGATTTTTGTATCTTGCGGTCTTTTTTATTCTGAACAGTTCGTATGGGCCGAAGATTCTTCATTCGCAGCTGAGCGGGTTTTTGCGTGGCGATTATTATGCCGCGACGATGAAGACGGATGGGCTTCTTCAATTTTTGACGATGACCGATGTCTGTCTTGCGGAGGCAGGGACGGGCGTCTGCCAGGATCCGGAACGTCATGAAGAGGCCGTCATCTTTGCGCCGCACGTGAAGGCGAAGATTCCGATCGCCGAGCTCGTGGATTTGTTTGGCGATCCGATGACGCTGACGGTCGGGACGATCATCGCGGATGAGGCGAATGTCCGGCTGGATTTTACCGAGGGCGAGTTAAATATTCTGAAGGTCGTGTTGCCTTATGCGAGCAAGCCCGAGCCGCCTGAGCCGCCAGATCCGAATGCCGAGCCGTCGAGCCCGTTCGTCGTCAACCTGTCCGATTTGAACGTGACAAAGACGAAAGTCCATCTGATATTCGATGGCTTTCGCATCGATTTGTACGACACGCAGGTCGATAATTTTACGCTCCGGACGGGTGAAATACTTGAGATGATATCCCGGCCGTCGGACAGCCCGGAGAGCAAGACGCATCTCGAGGGCGTCCGCGTGGAAAGAGGCGAGTTGCGGTTTAATCCGGCGATGTTCTCGTTTGCGCTGTCGTCGGTGGGCGATGCGGATGAAGGGCTTGTCATGAGCGGCGGTCCCGGAACGGCCGGCAAGGTCGGATACGCGTATCAGGAAATGGCTCGCTATTTGGGCGGCATCGTGGACGGGCGCACCGATGTGCACAAAGGCGTGGAGGATAACGCGCTCAACAGCGTGTACCGGGATTTGTTCCGCCAGCTTTGCCAGGATCAGCGGCTTCAGGATCAGAAGGACAACAAGCATCGCGAGTGTCCGCCTGACGAACGCGGGATGTTCGTGATTCCGTTGGCACGCACGTATGTGGATGGGTTCAACTGGTCCGGAAATGAATTCGTGATTCCTCGCGTGACGTCCGATATCGGCAATGGCGGCACGATGGTGATGACGGACGGCATGATGAATGTCGGGCCGACCGAGGAAGAAGTCGCGGCACATGCAGAGAAATACCATCACAAGCCGTCGGGGCTTCCCGCCGAAGAAAGCGTGCTGTGGGGGGCAAAACTGAACCTGGGGCTGTCGGTTTCGGACCCGATACTGACCTATTTTTTCGGGCCGATCATGGAAGGCGACAAATCGCTTGAACTCCGTGCGGATATGGCGGGGGATCTGGCCCGAGTGTCGGGCGATATCGAGCTGGATATGCCGCAGTTTGCTGCATTCGATGTCGATGTCGCACGAGCCGCGCTTCGTGCGAAGATGGACGGGCAGCACCTGATGCTGAACTCTTTCGAGGCGGATACTGCTATCGGCGGGGTTCTGGTAGCGGGTTATTACGATATCATGGACGGCAACTTCGATATCGATCTATGGGCGGGTGAGGAACCCGACGAAGACCGCCGTATTGCGTATGCCGATCCCGAATTCGGTGCCCGTTTGGCCGAAGGCTTGACACCGCTGGATTTGTTTCCGGATGGGAATCTTCAACATTTTAGCGGTCTTTTGAAAGCCCACCTTCGTGCGACCTCGAAGGACGGCGACATGAAAGTGCTTCTGCCCGATCCCGTGGAATACAAGTTTGATGTTCCTTACGCTGGTATTTCGACACTGACCGCGCATTCCATAGATGGCGAGAGTGAGGAAATTCTGGGGTATCGGAATGGGATATTGACATCGCCGGGCGGTTTGATTCTCGATATCGGGACGGATACAGTACGCGTCGATCCCGGTTTGAGGCTGAACACGAACAATTTGAAGGATTCTTATGGCGGTGTTTCGGCGCATATAAAGAATCCCGCCGTTTATGCGGAACAGTTCGGTATCGAAGGGCTGAAATCAGGGCCGATCGATGTCGTGGCATCCTATACGCCGTGCGGTTCGGAATCGTGCGGCGGCCTGAAGCTGAAATCTAGCGATAAGATTTCGTACATGGGGATCGATGTCGATAACGTCGATATCGAGCTTTCCCTCAATAAATCGTCGCTTCGGTCGCAGGCGTTTTTAATCAATACGTCTTTGGGACGGATCACGGCAAATGTCGAGGCGACGGTATCGCCGAAAACGCTTTTGAATCCCCATAAACTGCCGTTTCATACCGAGATTTTTCTGAAAGATGTCGATTTGAAGAAGCTGGACGTGCTCGGGATCGAGGCGTTGAATGATCTGGAACTGGCGGGAAATGGCGAAGGCCGTCTTTATGTCGATGGGCCTGTCGATGAAATGAAAGCCCGTCTGATGTATTCGATGACGGATGTTTCGGCGATGGGCGTGGATGCGTCACGCGTCCTCCTGGTGGCGCGGTATGAAGACAAAAAAGTTCAGGTTCCCGCACTGAACCTGTGGTTTGGCCCGTCCGAGCTTTCCAAGGAAGAATCGGATCGCCTCGATGAAGAGGAGGCGGCCGAACGCGCTCGCCAGGCAGAAGAAATCAGCCGCCAGCTTCAGGCTGAGAAACTGACGGCTGAAGAGGCCGAAAAGTTGGTGGCGAGCATTCAGCCGCGCAATCCCAATCGAAAGCGAGTCCGTCGCCGGACGCCTGATTTTTCCATCGGCGCTTTGACATACGACATGGCAGAGAACACGGTCGAGTTCAATGTCGTCCTGCAGAAGATGGATCCGAATGATTTCCAGATATTCCGCGATTTGGACATTCCTGTGACCGGCCAGGTGGCTTTCGATATTTCGGCGAGGGCTGATCTCGATATATTGTCGTCGACACCGAGAAAAGTGAGCAGTTCGGATGCGATGAAATCGACGTGGGTGGAAGGCAATATCGATCTGTTCGATATCCATTACGGCGATATGTATTTTGGCGATCAGCACATTCTGATGTCGCGTTCTTCTCAGTATGCCTTGATTAAAGGCAGTTTCCTCGAAATGGATGTCGCGAAGGATTCGGAATATGTCGGCGGTGGTACGGAAGCGGAAATGGTGGAAATGCAGACGGAACACATCGTTCCCCTCGAACTGTCCGGTTTCGTGCGGACATCGCCTTCATTCTCAGCCTCGCTGTCTCTGAATTTCCCGCAGCTGGATGTTTTGACGGTGTTGCGCGGCGTCGGCATTGATGTGAGCGGCCTCGTGCGCCAGTTTAAGATCAAGGATGCGACGGTGGCCGGTTCATTGGGGTTCTGCATGAAAGATGCGGACAATATGAGCGCCACACTGCTATTGGACGATATCAGTGCGAATGTGCTTGGGGAACGGCTGGAACTCACGCAGTCTTCGTTTTCGCGCGTGAATCTGTCGAATTTGCCGAAGCTGTCAGGGCATTTGGGACAGCTGGAATTCAAATTCCGCGATTCGTTCTTAAAACTGAGCGGTGCATTGGATGAGTCTGGTCGAGCGTCGATCGATTTGAACGGCGAAATCGATGCGGCTCTGGCGAATACGATACCGAGTCTTTCGGATACGGTTCGCGAATCGTCGGGACTTCTCGGCATCAGCCTTTCGGCTTCGGCGAACGTGATGAACGGCGAATTTAATATGAAAGATGTTGAGTTAGGCGGCTATCTCGGCGTCCGCAATCCGATAGTCGTTTTGACGGAACTCTCGAACTCGCCATTTGAGCTGAGCAGCGGGTTTATTGTGATAGACAAGAAGGCGACGCGGTGTAAGAAAGATGAGTATTGTCTATACACGCCCGAAGAACAGCCATTTGTATTTGGCATTAACGATCAGCAAGTCAGTCTCGATATCGTGGCCTCTTCGAGGGGAGACATCGCAGCGTCCGTCAACGGCGATATCAACGCGGCCGTGGCATCGCTGTTCGTGAAGGATATCACGTCTGCCGAAGGCGCATTGAGCCTGAATGTGAATGTGGCCGGGAACTTTTTGAACAAATCGGGAGGATTCCAGATAGAACCCTATCGGTTCAAATTCGATGCTTCACTTGGCATCAAGAAAGACGAGAACGGGAACAGCGTCAATCCGATCAGCATTGAAATGCGGTCATTGAACGAGCCGATCACGATCGACCAGGGGATGCTTCGCATCACCAAGGGGGAGGCGTGTTCGCATGGCGGGGAATGTATCGTCATTCCCAAAAAGGAAGCATTCAAGGGCAACCTGATGGGCGGTACGTTCAATATATTTGGCGAAGTGACGCGCGAGTCTTTCGTGCCCAAGAACGGAATGCTTTCGATCACGGCAAACAATGTCAGCTTTAGAATGAAGGACGAGCTGTCTCTGACGGTTTCGCCGGATATCCAAATCACGGCGGATGATTTTACGGATTTCGGAAAGGTCAAGGTTTCCGGCAACATCGACGTGGCCGATGCGCGGTATAAGAAGAATTTTGACGATGGATCGTCGAACTTTATCAAGGACCAGATATTGTCGATGTTCATCGACTCGAAGAAACGCGTCGATACCTATTCCCCGTCATTCCTGAGACGTTGGCCATCGATTGGCAAGATCAATCTCGATCTCGGCCTGACGGCAGAGAATTCCGTGAGCGTGGATGTGAAGATTG
>JAZODZ010000480.1:0-6380 GCA_045597285.1 Myxococcota bacterium | reverse complement strand
ATCTCTGGAAACGCCGGGGGTAAAATGGGAAACCCCACGGGGTTAAAATGTGTGTGGATGCCCTCGTTCCCCCCGGTAGGCGCTACGCGCCAACCGGGGGCTACAAAACCAGAAGCCCTAACGGGCTTCGTCGTCTCACGACTTTGCGCCATGGAGACACCGCGGGGGCGGCGCTTAGCCAATCACGGCACGGTGATAAACTTTTTTGCCCTTGCGAATCTTGACGCCGGCTTCGAGCGCCTCATGGGAAATGACGAGCCCGATATCATCAACCTTCGTTCCATCAATAATCAAACCGCCCTGCAGGATGAGGCGACGGCCTTCGCCACGGCTCGGAACGAGCTTGCACGCCGTGAGCAAATCAATCACGTTCATGCCTTCGGCCGGGGCGGATTCGAGATGTGTCGTCGGCATATTGCTGTCGTCATCGCCGCCGCCGAAAAGCGCACGAGCTGCATCGCGGGATTTGACGGCCTCTTCCTCGCCATGTACGAGTTTCGTCAGCTCGAATGCCAGGATTTCTTTCTTTTCGTTAATCCTCGAATCATCCCATTTTTCCATGTCGTCGATGTCTTCGAGCGAAATGAAGGTCAGCATGCGAATGCACTTCATGACATCGGCATCATCGACATTGCGCCAGTACTGATAGAACTCGAACGGCGTCGTCTTGGCGGGATCGAGCCAGACCGCGCCCTTGGCCGTCTTGCCCATCTTTTTGCCCTCGCTGTTGAGCAGAAGCGTGATCGTCATGGCGTAGGCATCGTCACCTGTCTTGCGACGGATCAACTCGGTGCCGCCAAGCATGTTGCTCCACTGATCATCGCCGCCGAACTGCATGTTGCACCCCAGGGTTTTGTGGAGATGCAGGAAGTCATACGACTGCATAATCATGTAGTTGAACTCGAGGAAGCTCAGGCCGCGCTCCATGCGCTGCTTGTAACACTCGGCACGGAGCATGTTGTTGACCGAGAAGCAGGCACCGACATCGCGCAGGAGATCGACATATTTGAGGTCGAGAAGCCAATCCGCATTGTTGACCATGACCGCCTCGTTGTCGCCAAACACGATGAAACGTTCCATCTGTTTTTTGAAGCATTCGCAGTTATGCTGAATCGTCTCGGGCGTCATCATCGATCGCATGTCCGTGCGGCCCGAAGGATCGCCGATTCTGGCCGTTCCGCCGCCGATGAGGACGATGGGACGATTACCGGCCATCTGAAGGCGTTTCATGAGGCAGAGTGCCATGAAATGGCCGACATGAAGGGAATCGGCAGTGGGATCGAATCCGATATAGAAACGGGCACCGCCGCGATTAATGAGCTCACTGATTTCTGCCTCGTCCGTGACTTGCGCGATCAACCCACGTGCTTTCAATTCGTCATAGATTTTCATCGTTTTTCAGTATCCTAAAGAAAAGAAGCACAGCGCGTATCCCGGCAGGGATAGCGCTGTGCGAGGCGGCGTATGCAATAGCCGCCCCACGCTATTCAAACACGGTGCGTATCCCGTAGGGATAGCACCGGGCGAGGCGGCGTATGCCAATAGCCGCCGGAAAAAAATAACATCATTCCTCGGCATCGTCCGAAGCACCTTCGGCCTTCTCCTCGACGCCCGTATTTTCCTGTGATTCGCCTGAATCGTTTTCGGCTGCGTCCGTAGATGCCCTGCTGCTGAACAACGGATCGATGTAGAACGGAAGCGTTTCGAGCGTCGTCTCGTAAATCTCATCATCCATGCGCGAGGCCTGGCTGCTCATGACGGCGCTGATAAACGAGCTGGTGCTCCATGTTCCGGAACTGGAATCACCGTCGGATGCCCTGTAACCGGCGCGAATCGACTCGATTCTTTTGAGGGCGCTCGGCATGACCTGAATCGTCATACGCACGAAATAGTTTCCCGGCTCGATGCCGTTGAGCTTGAGCGCCTGAATGCCGAACTGCGACAAAGCCCGCAGAAACACTTCCTCATCCCTGTACCGCTGCCACCGCGCCGCGCCCGACCAGAGAATGAGACACGGTGACTCGAACGGATCGAGATAGCACCGCTGCGTGGCTTCCAGCTGGCTCCTGCCAATTTTCTGAGTTCCGTCCGCCGACATGAGCCAGATTTGGATTTTGAGCGTATTTTCCCAGCCGTTCGTCAGAACCGGCTGCACCCGTGTGATGAACTCGGAAATCTGAAGGCTGCAGAGCACACTGCCGGAATCTTCGGAACAAAGAATCATGTCCGACTCGGCAAAAGCACAGGCCGGAAACAGGCAAATCATGGCGAGCAGAATAAAGGCATAGAGACGTTTCATCATTTACCTCACCAGCAGGTCAAGGAAATTAGAAAGCGTCACGCTGAAAAGCCCGTAATCGGTCTTAAACCGCACGCCGACATTGCACGACAAATCGACGGGAAAACTCTCCCGCGTCTGTTCGGGACGAATGCCAACCGCCACATTCTGCGTATTGCGGGAATCGGCCCAGGTCGCGGCAACCGTCGCAAAAACCTCGATGCGCCTTTCCAGCGGCTGCCAGGCATAACTGAAGGCGAGATGGACGAGGTAATCTTCGTAAGAGAGCCCGGACGCCCCGGTTTTGAAGAGATCGAAAGCACCGCGGGAACTGGGGTTCAGCATCTGAAACCGAGACGGCGAAAGCGAATAAAAGTCGTTGAAGAAGAATTTCTCAAACATCGGCGGATCGCCGAGGATGGCACCGCCAAACGAGTTAATCCGAATGATATGCTGTGGCGCCACTTTGAAGTTGCTCTGGTGCGCGAGCATGAAGCGGACAAATGAATAATCGGAAGCCGCAGTCTCCGCCGTGCCCTTGATACCGAACATGACGAAATGACCGGAATCCGGGAGCTGCCAGCCTTGCCGCGTATCGTAAGACACGTTGATTTCGGCCGAGAGCATGTTGCCATTTCCCGGGCGCATGAAAGCATTGAGCATATCGCTTATCTGCGGTTCGGTGTCATCGCGTTTCAGGCGCATATATTCGACTTTTCCCATGAGCCGGACGTCTTTATGCGGTGTCCAGCCGAGACCGAACGACGCACCATGCCGTTCAAACTCGAGCTTTCCGAGATAGTCGAATGGCTCGATTGCGTTTTCCGCATTGGGGACGGTGGCAAAGCCCGAACGATAATACGACGGTCCGAAAACCTCTTCGTGGGACTGGAGTGTCTGCACCGAAAACATGAGGGAAATCGGGAGATCGGCGATGGTAGGAACGACGTAGTTGAGGGAAAGGGTGTAGTCGTTCGTCGATGTCGCGCCAAAAGCCATTCTGAATCTGTGGTCAGTAGAGAAAGGCGCGTTCCACGTCACGTCGAGGCCCATCCAGAACGGGGATTTGGCACTGGAACCGAGGAAATAACGGTTGACCTGGAAATGCGATCGTTCGACGACGTGAATATAAACATCAAGCGTACCGCGTTCAGCACCCGGGGCAATGGCCATTTCGACGGAGCTGAAGAGGCTGCTCATTGCCAGCCGTACCCTCGCCTCCTCGATTTCGTCCATCGTCATTTCGTCGGAGAGACGGAGCATTTTGAGAATGCTTTCCCGAGAGTTTTCGCGGTTTCCAGTCAGGAAAACGGTGCCAACACGGTAAACGGGATTGGGAAGCCTTGCACCGTCAGTCTCGTCGGCCTCATTGAGAGCTGAGACGCCATAGGCATCCTCCTCGTCATCCGCTCCGGCCATGATCACGGCGGCGCCGACATCCATCATGCCATCGTCGGCTTCTGAATCGTCTCCCTGCATCCAAACGGCTGCGGGCATGTCGTCATCCTGCATATCATCGTATGCCTCCTGATCAGAATCATCGGGCAACCAAACGGCAGGCATGTCGTCATCCTGCATATCATCGTCCGCAGGCACCACCATGCCGTCCTGTTCATCAGCATCGGGCCGGGCGACGGACAAACTGCCGTCATCCTGTCCATCATTGATGCTCATCGCATCGACACCGACTGTCCCGCGGCTGCCGAAATCCGCATCCTGTGCGGATGCGACACCAGCAAAAAACATCGAGGCCAAAAGCGCCATGCAGCTCCAACAAATCCCCTTCATACGTGAAACCTCAACATCAGGCGACGAAGATATGGAATGACTTATATCGTTCGATGTAGTCGCGATAACTGCCGGATATATCGATAATGCCGATAAATTCGGTACCGCGGCCCGGGCTGATATTGACGATGAGCTTGTTGAGATTCTCCATGATGAAATAGAACCCCATGCCGGCACCGCCCTGTTTTTGCTCTATCTGGTCATTTCCCATGGCGAAGCATCTGGCGAGGTATCCACGGATTTTTTCCGGGGTAAGGGAACCAAAGCGGTCGCGCACGGAAACGAGGAGCTGATTTCCATCGCTGGCGAAAGAGAAGAAGCACGTCTCTTCGGGTTCGAGATCGACGGGGATGGTACGGGAACGGCGAGCATAAGGCCGGACGCCGTTGGCATAAACCGGGGCATTATAAATTGCGTTCATCAGGAGCTCATCGGCGACGCCGGAAACGGCAGAAATGATGCGCTTGTTAATGCCGATGCTCAACGCATAATCCGTGAGCGCGTTGAGAAGCGGATCTTTTTGAAGGCTTGATGAGACCTCATAGGCGAGCGGTGTGGAGCCATAGCACAGGTATTTATCGATGCCGAAGATATCGTTTCGGACGATTTTGCCGACCGTCGTAATGATTTCCTGCGGTGCAAAGTCGGACGTCTTTGCGATGATATTGCTCGCGAACGGAAGGTTGAACAGATAGTGCATTTCCTCGCGTTTGCGGCGCGAGGCGAGCAAAAGAATGCGGGTCTGTCCATTGACCCAGTGGGAAGCCGGCAACTGCGCAAAACGTTCGAGGAAATAATCGAAGGCCGAACGCCCATAGGCATCGAAGTCACGCGCCTGCTGGTCGTAGTCGGCGACGAGAAGATCGATACTCTGGCTCATTATGGCCTGTTCAGCCTCCTCGATAGTACTGACAACCTGCAGGTGGCAACCCGTTGCGGAAAGCGTGCGGGTAAGTACAGCCTGTTCTTTCGGTGCAGAAGCAAGCAGCAGGATGGTTGCGGTATCGGCAATAAGATTTGGAACGGCCTTCATGTTCAATAATCCGTGGAGTTTGAGTTCGGAGTTTGAGTTTGGATTTTAGAGTTGGAGTTTGGAGTGCGTGATCACAAGCATTTTTCGAGTTTTTTGTCGAACTCGGCAATTGTGGGAACGTACTGCATCTGGAACGGATTGAACTCAATACCTTCTGTTCTGTCGCGCAGTTTGACCGACGAAACACTGACGCGGGCAACTTCGGGTTCCATGGGCTGGTAGCTCAGGGAAATACTCTTTCGCGTGTTTGCAATGCGCTTATAGGCAGAGGCTTCGGACGCGCTGTATGCCGCGGATCCGGTAACAAAAGACGATGTACGGATGCTGATATTCTGAAGCGCGTGCTTGACTTTTTCGGAGGTATCGCCGGTTACCCGTGCACTATTGACGGCAATGATCGGCAATCCGACCGCAGGGGAAGTATAAACGGTCGTAAATCCGGAATCATAGCCATCGAAGACGAGGGAAATATCGGCCTTCCCCATTTCGACGGCATTGATGGCGGAACGGACATCACGGACTTCGTCGATCGACGAAAAGTATTCAGACGCCTTGACTTCATTGCCGAGGACCGAGGCTGTCACGAATGAACTGGCGAGGGAAGCGTTCGCGACGACGGCGATTTTCTTGCCGCGGTAATTGTAGAGCTTATCGCTGCTGCCTTTTTTCGCGATAATCTTGAGGGGTCTGGATGTCTGTCCGTTGGCGGAAAGCATCGCGACAGGCTTGAGGGAGCCACTTTTGCCGGTAAAATAGTCGGCGTCGAGGATGGCGACATCGATATTTGCACGGGCGGCCTCGAAGTCGCCGGCACGTCCAAATGCCTGTCCACTCCAGTTCTCGCCGGTTTCAGAACTGAGGACCTTTGCTATCTTGTTGACATACGCATTGCGTTCGGCACCGTCTTTAAAGTCGAGGTTTGGAGCGTAGATCGCCACAACATTATCGGCCATGGCAAATGCAGGGAACGCCGCGATTCCGATTCCAATAACAACACCCATCCATGCTTTCATGGTATTTTCTCCTCTGCTCCAAATCAGTTGCTGCTTCCCCAAACGCGCTGTTTTGTCGTGAGCATTCTTCTTACTTCTTCAGATTTTCTTGAACTCGCCATGGCGACATACTTTTCGTAGTACTGTGTTGCTTTGGAAGCCTCGCCGGCATTATCGAGATAGATCGCATAATTCAGCACGGCCTCGGGAATGTTCTGCTTGGCATATTTTTCAAGCACGCTCCCGGCATCCGATAGCTTGTTGGCCTCAAGTTTGGCGAGCACGAAAT
>JAZODZ010000479.1:0-2285 GCA_045597285.1 Myxococcota bacterium | reverse complement strand
CGTAAAAATTCCCAAAAACATTCGCATACTCAACAAATTCACCGGCCGCAATCCGAGCCTCAAACGTTTCCTTGTCGACAAAATCGTATTCCACGCCGTTCTGTTCGGTTCCGCGAGGCGCACGTGTCGTCGTCGAACGCGACAGGCAGCACGTATTCCGATGCGAAAGAAGATACCCCAAAAGGGTGGATTTGCCCGTCCCCGAAGGGCCGCAGACGATGAGCATGTGTTTGACGAGATTTGCCTTATCGATCATTGTTTTCTCCTGATTTCACAACACTGTGGTTCCCCACAGCCATAACGACAACATCCGTATATATATCAAAACCCGATATCAGACAAACTCCCCGTTCAGCCCCCGTAATGGTTTGCACAATTACTCGTGCCTCCGTCTGGTTTCGATAGGGTTACGAACCTAAGAAACGCTATAGGGACTGAATCGTTACCTTAGTAAGGTCCATAATATTGTACTGAATATTCTTTATCAAATTCCTTAAATAACTGTCGAATTTCATCCGTTGCGCAATACAGAACAGCGAGACGTGCGCGACTTGGATCAGCGCCCAACTCGAGAAGTTTCTTAACACAGGCAAAATCTTTTGAATAAACCGCTTTTTCAAGAGGACAAATGTTGCCGTCAAGTTCTGCATTGATGTCAACGCCGCCCTTGGCCAACACCTCAATCATTTGTGGATTATGATGATATATGGCAAGATGTATCATATTCCAATGATCTACATTTTCATCCCTGGCATCCAAATTAACACCTGAGCTAAGGAGTTCTTGTACTGCTTTGATATCATTAGTATTAACGGCGTTATAAAATCGTTGAGTACGCGCATCATCAAAATAATTAGAATAAAAATCATAATACTTAAATTTTTCTCCTTTATTATTCGTTGCCGCAAGCTCTAATCCATGAGACACAAGGAGTTTAACGAGATAAAAATCATTTGGACTCGTAATAGAGAATAAAACTGTATTTCCATCTTTGTCCCGTGCATTGACATCAGCCCCCATGTTCAAAAGAACCTCTGTCGTGTGATATTCAAATGAGTAAAACAATGCCGTCTTTCCATCATTGTCTACGGCATTAACATTCGCCCCATATTGGCAAAGCTGTTTAATTTCTTCAGCGGATTTCGCGTAAAATAGGAGTGTTTTCCCATCGGGATACCGGGCATTGACATTCGCCCCATATTGGCAAAGCAGTTTAATATCTTCAAAGGATTTGGCATAAAATAGGGGTGGTTTTCCATCGGGATCCTGGGCATTGATATCAGCCCCATTTTGAACGAGCAATCCGATTTCATTATTGGATTTTGCATAAAAAATAGGCGTTTTTCCATCGGGATCCCTGGCATTGACATCGGCACCGCACTGACAAAGCAACTTGAGTTCGTCATAGTTTTTTGCATAAAAAATAGGCATTTTTCCATCGGGATCCTTGACATTGACAATGGCACCGGAATGACAAAGCACCCTGAGTTCATCATAGTTTTTCGCATAAAAAATGAGCGCTTTACCATTGGGATCCGTCACATTGACAGCGGCTCCCCTTTTACAAAGCAACCGGAGTTCATCGATGGATTTCGCGTAAAAAATGAGAGCTTTACCATCGGGATCATTTACATTGACATCGGCTCCGTATTGGCAAAGCAACCGGAGTTCTTCAATGTCTTTCGCGTAAAAAATAAGGGCTTTTCCTTTCGAGTCCTTCACATTGACATCGGCACCTAATGCACAAACCTGACTGAGTTTTCCAATGGATTTCGCATAAAAAATGAGGGGATCGCCATTTGCATCCTTAACGTTGATATCGGCCCCCAGCCTCACGAATTCCTCTGTCGTGTGAAATGCGAACGAGTAGAATAACGCCGTTTTTCCGGAAGCATCTATGGTATCGAGCAATGCACCTGCCTGGTGAAGCAACTGGAGAACCTCATTGGATTTTACATAGAAAATCGCAGTTTTTCCCTCCGAATCCATTGCATTGGGATTTGCGCCATACTTCAACAATGTAGAAACTAATTGAAGAGAATCGTAATATTTGATGGCATAGACGATTGCCGGAGTACCGTCGGCATCGCAAATATTCGGATTTGCCCCCGAATCGAGCAGAGTGACGAGCAATTCAGGACTACTCATGAGACCGAAAAGCAACGGCGATCCATCGGCGCAATTCGCATTCAGATCGAAATGCCCGTCACTATCGACGGGAACATCTGCTGCTTTAACATAGGCTAGTAAATCGTCGTTTTTTTTATTCTCGGCAGAGCGCTCAA
>JAZODZ010000478.1:0-2441 GCA_045597285.1 Myxococcota bacterium | reverse complement strand
GAATTAAAAGGAGGCAATCATGACTAAGAAATTGATGATTTCCTTATTGACTGTCGTTTCTTCATTACTTTTTTGCAGCATTGCTTTTGCAGACGGCGATTGCATTACAGTCAACGGGAACACGGTTTGCGGCTATGACTGTAAGTTCGCCAATGGATCTGCGGCATGTGCCAAAACCCAATACGGCGTCTGCACCATCGCCAACAAAGGCGTTTATTGCTGGGATCCCCCCGAGTGGGTTCACAAAAAAGGCTCCTGCATCGTCATCAATAGCGAGCCTGCCTGCGGCTTCGAATGCCGGATTGCATCGGGAAAAGCGAGATGTGCGAGTACGCCTTTCGGTGTCTGTACCGCTCCGGACGGCCACGTCCAATGCTGGGATCCACCGCGCGGCGTGCAGAAAAAAGCGCAATGCGTCGTCTTTAATGGCGAAGCTGCTTGCGGTTATGACTGTAAAATCGCATCGGGAAAAGGCCAGTGCGCCAAAACTCCCGAAGGCAAATGCCAGATTTGGGACAGCGAAGTCACTTGCACCGATCCTGTCCGATAACTCAAAAAACAATCGTTGCGGTAATAAAGCAAATGTGACAAAAAGCCCCGGATTTCGGGGCTTTTTTTTGACCCGTGTATTCTGAAGATGATTTAACCCAAACATGAAAGGAGATAATATGGCATCCTCACTGTGGCAGCGTTATCAGAAGTATCTTTGCGTTTGTCCGGACATCGAACTCTCGCTCGACATCAGTCGTATGCGCTTTGACGACGGTTTTATCGACGCCATGAGCGCCAAAATGGCAAAAGCACTCGATGACATGAAGGCGTTGGAAAGCGGCGTCATTGCCAATCCCGATGAAAAACGCATGGTCGGGCACTATTGGCTTCGCGCACCGGAACTCGCGCCTACCCCTGAACTCCGCGCTGAAATCGAGCAGACCAAGGCCGACATCAAAACCTTCGCGGCAGATGTCCACGAAGGCCGCATTCTTGCCCCGAACGGCAAGAAATATACGGATTTGCTCGTCATTGGCATCGGCGGTTCCGCCCTTGGCCCGCAGTGGATTGCATCGGCACTCTCGACAGCAGACGACAAAATGCGCGTGCATTTCCTCGACAATACCGATCCCGAAGGGATCGACATGACGCTGTCGCGCATCCGTGATCTCGAAACGCTTCTCGTCGTGGTCATTTCCAAATCGGGATCGACGCCCGAAACGCGCAATGGCATGATCTCGGCGGCGAAATACCTCGAAAGCCGCGGTCTTAAGCTCGCAAATCGCGCCGTTGCAATTACGGGCAAGGGTTCCAAACTCGACAACACGGCCAAATCGGAAGGCTGGATTCGCACCTTCCCGATGTGGGACTGGGTCGGCGGCCGCACTTCTGAACTCTCCGCTGTCGGCCTCCTTCCTGCCGCACTCCAGGGCATCGACATCGACGCACTCTGCGCCGGCGCAGCCGCTTGCGATGTCCACACGCGCAACCGCGACATCGCCCACAACCCGGCCGCTCTGATGGCCCTCATGTGGTATTTCGCCACCAACGGCAAAGGCCAGAAAGACCTCGTCATTCTCCCCTACAAAGACAAGCTCCTGCTCTTTGCCCGCTATCTGCAGCAGCTCATCATGGAATCGCTCGGCAAAGCTCTCGATCTCGATGGCAATACCGTCCATCAGGGTCTGACCGTGTACGGCAACAAAGGTTCAACGGATCAGCACGCCTACGTCCAGCAGCTTCGCGACGGCATCGACAACTTCTTCGTCACGTTCATCGATGTCCTCGAATACGGCGCGGCACCTGTCGAAGTCGATCCGAACGTCACGCCGGGCGATTTCCTCCACGGCTTCCTTCTCGGCACGCGCCAGGCGCTCTATGAAGGCGGACGCGATTCCATGACGATCACCGTCGGCCGCATCGATCCGCGCACCATCGGCACCCTCATCGCCCTGTTTGAACGTTCCGTCGGCATCTATGCCTCGCTCATTCACATCAACGCCTACCATCAGCCCGGCGTCGAAGCCGGTAAAAAAGCCGCTTCAAAAATCCTCTCCATTCAGACGAAATGCCTCGAAAAACTCAATGACGGCTCCGTACTTTCGGCGCACGAACTCGCCACGCTTCTCGACCTCGAAGACGAAGAGGAGACGATTTACCGCATCATGACATATCTCGCTTCGAACGGCCGGATTCATTCGACTTCCAACGAAGTGTACGATTTCAGCCGTCGGTTCCATGCCTGATTTGCGGCGTCACGCGCCAACTGCTAGATGATTTAGTATTCTAGGGGATGCCGGCCTATCGCTGCGCGATACGGCCGGCTGCATGGCTATTTTACAAATGGAGACGTGCAGAATGCACGTCTCCATTTGCAAAATACGCCAAGCATTTTAGTGATGAAGTAAATTTGTGAGGTCAGTGATGAATTTTTGGGGATTAAAACGATT
>JAZODZ010000477.1:0-2014 GCA_045597285.1 Myxococcota bacterium | reverse complement strand
GGCATCTTGGAACCAACAGCTTTTGTACCACGATTACAGACCTGCGCCGTCATTTTCACCTCATTGTTTTCGACGATACAGGCATCGGCCGAAGATGTGAACCTACCCGTAATATCCGGCGCGACACCGGCACCGGTCGTGGCCTGCACCTGCTGGCGATAGTTGTTCAGACCCGGTGTGTTAAAGTTCTGTTGCCAGGATGATGTTTTGGGAATGCTACCATCGTCATTGATATTCGTAATGTTATACGCGTGCTGATTCCATATCGTTCTGGACGAAACCCAGCGATCGAGGCGGTCGCGAAGAATCGTGATACCGGGCATTCTTGTTCCCTGAATGGCACGGCAAACGTTGCCACCGGTTTCATCCCCGGCGAGCGCACTCATACAGCTATACTGTTTAAATATGGCGTTATTAATTGTCTGCCAGTTACACTGGTCATCTGTCTGACATCGGCAAAGCCCACCAACACAGGAACCGGAATAACAGTCAGCATCTTCTTTACACATAACACCACGATGTGAAGGATCTACACTTTGCCCACAAGTATATGTATCAGAAGGCACTACAATCTCAGTGCTGCCATCATCATCGACATCGGCAATAATAGGATATTCTATAACTGTCCCAGAATTGCGGTAACTCGAAAACAAAACTTCGCCAGTTGCGCCATCATACACACGCGTATAACATTCATCGCCATAGACGATTTCGATCTTATTATCGCCATCGAAGTCAAAGGCTGAAGCTCCGGCAATGCCAGAAGTGTCGTGCGTCGGATTTTCCCATACAACGTAGGGCCTGACACACTTTTCTGCTTCGGCAGTTTTGCATTTGGGATCGTAAACACCAAACGTTGCCCTTGAAGCGACGCCCACTTCAGGTTTTCCATCGCCGTTAAAATCACCTATGGCAGGAGGATATCCCCATGCCTGAGAAGTCCCAAATTGATATCTCATCAATTGCTGTGGCGTTGACAGTACTGAACCGTCAGCTGCAAATATGGCCCAAATCTGAAGTGTCGAGCCGCCCGACAGAACGAGTTCAGCTCTGCCATCAAAGTGCATAAAATCAAACGACGAAGCATTGTTTCCGGGGGTACCGAAATCGGCATAAGCTGCTTGAATTTGACCATCCCCTGACGCTACCGTGGCAATCAGCGACCAACCATTCGATGCAGGCATCCAACGGTAAACATTATTGTTTGTTATCAATTCAATATTTCCATCTCTGTCGAGATCCCCAAGTTCCGGCGATGTATAGCTACAGGCAGAAACAGTAGATTTAGACAGCTTGGTACCATCGGCACGATATACATCCCCAGTCGTACTAATGATTTCAGGTACACCATCGTTGTCGAGATCGTGGACTGACAACGTGCCGTTCAATGACCCGCTCCCCGAACTGCCAAGGGATTTTCGAACATGTTGATTTCCATCCCAATAATAGTATGCCATTCCACTATCATAAGCTATGATTTCCATAAAACCATCGCCATCGAGATCTGCAAGTGTCAAATTATTATAACTGCTACTCGAAATAGATATTGACTCTACGGTCTCGCAATTATCAGGCTCAACGATACGAATCATCGTAGGGCTTTCCGTAATAAAAGCAAGCAGCGGCTTATCGATTCCCTTATTATTATGAATCTTACCGACAGCAACCGAGTTATAAACCGTCACGGAATTTGGCGTATCCGTCGGTTTCCAGTAACACTGAACAGATGCCTCAAAAATACCCGGTTTTGTTTTAAAGAGACAAGCCGGATCATACGAATTCTCCGTTGAATAGGGCACACAGACATTCAGATTTTTGCCACACGTTTCGGGATCAACACAGCAATACGAGTCGCCCGTACAATAGTGTTCCTCATCGCATTCGCCCTTCGTCGGTACGCATTCGTTGTCGATACAAATGGATCCGACAGGACAGACTTTTCCGTCGCCGCATTCGCCATACATCGTGGAATAGGCCGAACAAATCCCGTTCTCGCAAACATCTCCGGAGCAGA
>JAZODZ010000476.1:0-5325 GCA_045597285.1 Myxococcota bacterium | reverse complement strand
ACGGGAGATCGTCGGTGCAAATCGGATTTGTCGGCTATCGAATATTGTCTGAACGGCGAGTGGTACCCCATGATCGATTGTCTGGAAGATACGAAATGCAATTCGACGGGTTCGGCTTGCGAGAAGCCTAAGAATGATGTCAATCCTTCGGCTGCGTGCACGGATGGAACGAAAATGTGCGATGCCGATGGTTCTCGCGTCATTGCTTGCACAAACGGCGTCTGGATGACGATGAAGTATTGCAACGCGGATTTACACGAGGTTTGCGATGCAGATTTGATCGATTGCAAGCAGGGATGTTCCGAAGGAGCGCAGAAATGCAATGCCAATGCGGATGCACTCATGGTTTGTAACGGCAATACGTGGACAGTTCAGAAAAACTGTGCCTCTGATGAGACGTGCAGTGATACATCCAAGGCTTGCGAAAAGACGATCGAATGCGTGAATGGCCAAACAGACTGCGATGGCGAACAAGTCATCGTGTGCCAGAACAACAAGTGGACAAATGGCGAGTTGTGTTCAGGGGATAAGGCGTGTTTTGATGGATCGTGTGTCCAAAAAATGCCGGCTTGCACTGAAGGCGCGTCTGAATGCCTGAGCGATACAGAAGTTATGGTTTGCGAAGGCGGCAAGAACACGACAACTACGTGTACCAATGGGAAGAAATGCTTTACCCTCGATGGCAAGAGTCAGTGTGATGCAGTTGTTTGCACGGAGAATTCGTGCAAGAATGATTCGACGCGTTATATTTGCAATACGGCGTTGAATATGATGACGGAAGAGAAATGCCCGAACTCGACGATTTGTGATTCCGAGACGAAGGGATGCGTGACGAAAGTTTGCACCGAAGGCGCAAAGCGTTGTGCCAATAACAATATCGAGCAATGCGAAAACAATGCATGGAAAGTTGTGACTGAATGTGAAGATACCAAGATGTGCAATGAATCGTCGAAGAGCTGCGTGAATATCGTGTGCACGAATGGAGATACGCGCTGCAACTCGAAGGGCAGGTTGGAAACGTGTTCCAATAACAAATTTGGCAGTGCCGCGCTCTGTGACAATGGAAAAGTCTGCAAGGCTGTTTCTGATAAGAAGGCTGAGTGCGTCGATCTCGTATGTTCCAATGGCACGTATCAGTGTTCTGGCGCAGAACTTCAAAAATGCGTGGACAATGCCTGGGTCAGACAGATGACATGCGATAGCGCTGCACTGTGTTCAGCGTCGGGAAAAAGCTGCAAGGCGCGTGAATGCGAGAATGGGGCAGAGGCGTGCAGCAATACCAAGGCAAGCGCCAAGGTTTGCAAGGATTATGTATGGGAACTGACGCTTTGTTCGACAGTGAAACAGGGATCGAAATGCAGCATGACCAACGGTCATGCTTCGTGCGAGCTGCCCGTCTGCTCGAACGGGTATTCCTGCGAAGGCAATACATTGAAACAATGTGAGAATAATGCCTTTACATATACAAAAGACTGCGGCAACAACGCGACATGCGATGCATCCGCTGGCAAATGTGTACCTCATGAGTGTGCGGAAGGTAACTATTCTTGTGCATCTTCGACGCTTCGCAAGTGCGAAAACGGCAAATGGATTTCCAAAGCGACTTGTACGGCAAATCAGCAATGCAGTGCTGATGATAAAAAATGCGTTGATAATGAGTGCAAGCCCGATGAATATAAATGCAGCGACAAAACTTTATATGATTGCGTAAATGGCAAGTGGCATTCAGTGGAAACCTGTACTGCCAGCCAGACTTGCGATGCCTCGGCAGGCGTTTGTGTCAATGCAGCTGAATGTAATTATGGCAATAAATGCGATGGCAATAAATTGTATTCGTGCCAGAAGGGGGCGTGGCAGTTGATTGAGGAATGTGCCACGGGTGAAATCTGTACATCTTCCATAGGCGTGTGTGCGCAGTGCAGTGGCAACTCGTATGAATGCAGAGGGCAGGATTTGTATAACTGCCGCGAGTATAAATGGGTGAAACAGCAGACTTGTAAGACGAATGAGACTTGTTCAGGTTCGTACTATGGCGGTGGCTGTATTGCCAATGAAGTCTCTGAATGCACGGACGGCAGCAAGAAGTGCGATGCCAACACGCTCAAAACCTGTACGGGCGGCAAATGGGTCGTCGAAAAAGAGTGTGGGGCAGGGGAGTCCTGCAACTGGTCCGCAGGGCTTTGCGCCGAATGCGGCGGCAACTCGTATCAATGTAAGGGACAGGATTTGTATAACTGCCGCGATTACAAGTGGGTGTTTCAGCAGACATGCACATCCAGCCAGACGTGTTATAGCCATTATTACAGCGGCGGCTGTACGGACAATGCCGAATGCTCGAGCGGCCAGTATCAGTGCGACGGCAGCACGCTTAAGATTTGCCTTGATGGACATTGGCAGACATCCATGACATGCGCGAGCAATCAAACTTGCTCTGCATCCGGGACTTCGGGAGCTTGCATCGATAATCTACCGTTGCCCGAGTGGTGCAATATTCAATATGTAGACGATAGATTTGATCGTGGTTACGGTCGGGTTCTCATCCCGAACGAGGTTTCAGCCGAACAGATTAGCGCTGAGCTCATTTGCGGCGACCTGGCAACGCCCGTTGCCGAGTGGTATTCCGCGACGGCGACGAAGAATGCGGGATGCGGAGACTGTGGCAATAATACAGAGTATGCCAGTGGCGGTTTGAATGCCCCCGGTGGAACGTATGCCTGCGCCTATCGTTTCAACTTTGGGCTTCAGTCCGTGATTTGCAAAAAGGATGGCGGTGCGCCTGTTGTCATGACACCGACGACAAAACTGACGGCAGAAGACACGATGCCGATCACGATCAATTCCGTTGCCTCGGCTGAAAAACCGTCCTGGTGCTGGTTCAAGTACCTCAACGATGCTGGCGGAAATTATGGCGAGGCTTATCTGCATGTGTATCCTGGAACGCTCAATGGCGGCCAGATCACCGCGGAACTTTTATGCGGCGGCACATCGACACCAGTTACCAAATGGAGCGTGATGAGCCATGCCACGGAGAACGTTTTCTGTGGTTCGTGCGGCAATAACATCGAGTATATGACCGCGCCTCTGAGTTCCGCGATACCGTCTTCGCAGAAATGTGCTTTCAGAATCAAATATGATACGAAATATTATATTTGTCCGAAAGACGAGGGCAATGGCAATAATATGCTCGAGGTCGGCATGGATACCGGTACGCTGAGTTCGGATTATTATCGGCCGTAATTATTTAAGAGAGGCGTGCAGCACGCCTCAATAGGCAAAAACAAAAGGCGTGCCGACTGCACGCCTTTGTCGTGTTCGAGAGGCGTGCGACCGCACGCCTTTGATGTTTTTTAATCCGGGCAAGTGGGGAGTTGTATGAGTTTGCCGCGCTCGCTATCGCGGGTATAGCCTTCTTTTTTGTAAAAACTATCCGATTTGTTGAAGAGGCTATAAGCGGGCGTAAGAACGACGTTTCCGTATTGGTCCGTTTCTTTGAATGGTCTTAACGTCGGATCCACGTTGTAATAGCGTCCATTCAGCAAGATGATATTCCACGCGTGTTCCCCTGTGCCATCCTCAGACGATGAATAGCCCGTCGCGATGTACGTCGGAACCCCGAGTCGGTTCATCAGATAGTGGAACAAAGCTGAAAAACCGGCACAGACGGCCTGGTGTTCCATTAAAGCACCGTATGCGGTCTGATCGTATGTGCTACTGCCATACGTCGTATGCGTCACGATCCAGTCGTAGACGTACTTTTCCTTTTCCAATGGCGTTGAAAGTTTACGTGCTTCGGCAAGAATTTTGTCGGCTTCGGCAACAAAAGCCTGATAATGAGTGGTATTGAGAGGGACAAACTCAAGCGTCACATTCGTGTTGCCGGAAAGATCCTCTCCAAAGGAATAAGCGGCAACCATCCAAATGATTTCAGGATGATCGAGTGATACGGATTGGATAGCAAGATCCAACGCATCATCGCTAACTTTTCCATTGATTTGAACATCCGCCTGACGTCGGCGTGCGGCTTCATAAACTGCGTCGTAAATCCTTTTTTCGGTTGCATTGAGATGCGCGTAATAACTCACTGACGTCGATGCCAGAGCCGAAGGAATGCCTGGCGTGTTTGAATTTGTTACTTTCGTCGGTGTCGTCGTTACGGTTGGCCTGGGCTGTGTGACGGTTGTCGTCGTGGGCGTCGTCACAGTTGGCCTGGGCTGTGTGACGGTTGTCGTCGTGGGCGTCGTCACGGTTGGCCTGGGCTGGGGGACGGTTGTCGTCGTGGGCGTCGTCACGGTTGGCCTGGGCTGGGTGACAGTGGGGGTTGGCTGTGTGATTACTGTGGGCGGAGGAGTGACGGGTTCCGGCTGATAGACCTGAATATCCGGCACGTCGTAGCCCGTGTCGTTATAAGACGGATCCGACAGAATCGAATCGATGCCGGAGTCTTTCAGAATCGCGTCGATATCGTCATATCCGGTATAGACAGAGTTGGTATTCGTTTTTTGAGACGGCTGTCGATTCGTCTGTCCGGTGTTGTTTGACGGCGCATATTGCTGAGTCGTATTGTTGTACGGCTTTTGATAATTATTGTTAGCAGGCTGCGTTTTGGCGTTGTTCGTCGTCGTCTTATTGTTCGACGGATATGTCGTCTTGGTGTTATTCGACGGGTACGTCGTCTTGGCGTTGTTCGTCGTTTTCTTCTGCCCGGTGTTATTGGACGGTGCATATTGCTGCACGGTATCGTAAACGCCGTACTGCTTTAGATAATCGTCGCCCGTAACTGGCTTGGCGTTGTTCGTCGTTTTCTTCTGCCCGGTGTTATTGGACGGTGCATATTGCTGCACGGTATCGTAAACGCCGTATTCTTTTAGGTAATCGTCCCCAGACGTGGGGGATGTGGTTTTGCCGGTCGGATAGGTCGGTGTATCATCGTACGAATCATTGCCATACTGCTCGACAATGTCGTACACGCCGTATTGTTTAAGATAGTCATCGCCGGAATCCTGAGCCCAGGATGTATTGCAGACCAGACAGAGGAACGGCAAAAGAAATAATCGTTTCAAAGCATAAACTCCATTTAAAGACAAAAGTTCCGCATTGCGGAATGCTGTGCATAATATAATAACAAATGACGAATCATTTCAACAATCATTGAGATAATCTTCAGATGTGTGCTTTATATCAAATGTAATTGTTCTGCTTCTAATCTATATTCTCACTATGTTGATACTAGAAACAGCTGTCGTCATTATTGTTCTGGCCATAATTAATGACAATACGCTCCCCACTCTCCAGTGGACTAAGGAAGGGACAAATGCTGTAAATGAT
>JAZODZ010000475.1:0-13969 GCA_045597285.1 Myxococcota bacterium | reverse complement strand
ATTGTACTTGCCGTTGGCAATACCGAAAATGATGTGTTAGATTCATGTGTTGCCGCCCAGCGGCACAAGATTTGGAGGCGCGGCATGAACGCAGATCATACGAAAAAAGGCTCGTCGCAAGGTGGGTAATATGGGTTTTTTAGATTTTATCTCTTCAATATTTGGCACACCTAAGTCAAAGAAAAAGAAGCGAAACCATCGCGAAGAATCAAATGAGATGAATCGTCGTTTGCCACCGCGACCTATTCGCGATGTTAAAATAAGGAAATCGGAGGCAGATATGGGCCAAGAGAGCAACGAGATGATGTGGCCTAAGGGCAACGTGATATGGTTCAAACTTTCGGAAAATAATTGCACTTGCATGGACTATGTGTTGGAGGGAAGTTTGCAGCATGAAGTCTCTCTTGCATCTTATACACAACAATGTGGTGGCTATTCTTCGGATGATAAACATTTAATATATGAGGTGAGTGGAGAGGAACTCAGATCGCGTTTATCTGAGATTATAGAAAAAGCAGATATTATTTCGTGGGATGGTTTTAATGGTTACGATTCCGGTATTCTTGACGGCTCATCGATGCACTTTGAAGCACTATTGTCGAACGGAGAACGTATATACGCTTATGGAAATAATTGTTTTCCCAAGACCTACCATTCTTTTATGGAAGATTTGAGAAACCTTGTGGAACGCAAACTGCTCGATAAGAGGGTATTTACTCACATGGGCATTCAGCTTTTGCTTCCAGAGGAATGGGTTGGTGTCGTGAGCGTGAGTTATAGCGAAAGGCAGGTCTGCTTTTATTTTGAAATTAATGATAATCGTATATATCTTGTTGCTTTGAGATTTTCATGGCATGAGTATTATTATGGCGATGGAGATAGAGATGGCATAAAACTTGGGGAATTTGACTATAAAGGCCAAACGCTGTTCTTTTGGATAAGAGCTTATAATGAGAATTATGGCAATTATTCCTCGCAGGAAAATGCACTGACGCCGGAGATGAGGCGGATGTGTATGGATGCGTTTTCGGGGAAGGTGTTAAAAGAAATCGCAAAGAGCGTTAAAGGCGCATAGGCGACACCGCCCCAACGCACGGCGTATCGCATCGCGATAGCCGTGCCCATGGTAGAGACGTGCGGTCCGCACGTCTCTATCGCCGCGTATCGGCAACGCCGATAGCGGCGATTCGCACGGCGTATCGGCCGCAGGCCGATAGCCGTGCCCCCAAATATCACGCATTGCGCAGTTTAAGACGCCCGAAGAGAATCAGCGCCTCGATGGCCGGCACGATATGGATGTCTTCCGGCGCATGATACACCGCAAAGTGCTTGTCCCTGTCCGTTTCGAGCCACACGACTTCTTCATAAAGCGGATTCCAGTGATGCGCGCGAAGCGTACAGGACGGCATTGCCTCGCGTCGAAGAATGTCAACCGACTCATTTCGATTATACACGTGCCATGCATGGGCACAGTCAATCCCGACCTGAGAATCGCTCTCCGTGTGCGCCTCGACATCGAACGCATGCTTGACGTAATAGAGCGCATCCGGGAAAAACCAATCCAGAACGCCCTGAACCTCCGTACTGATAACCCCGGGCATATACTGCGCATCCAGCGAGAGCCGACGCAATCCAATATGCGAGAGGGAATCGACGCTCGAAAGCGACAGCGTAACCCATGGCTCATCGAGGAATTTGCGGATCAGCTTGAATATCAAATCCGTCAGCTCGGACGACGCCGTGCCCGAAACCATCTTGATAAACTGCTCGCCATCGATCACCGTGCGACGGTACAAATCGCCGCCGCACACCGCATGAATGGAGCCATTCAGAGCCGAAAACATGAAATGCCGTGCCACGAGGCGATCGAGACAATGCCAGTCGTCCGGCGTGCCGCCGTACATCCGCGATTCGGCACTCATCATGTTCGCACATCCCTGGCTGTAGCCCAAAAGCATGAACGGCGTCTTGCATTCGCGTATGGTCTGCTCGATCTGCTGCGAATTGTACTCGAGCGGCTTGATATTGCCGGTGTTCGAACGCACGAGATGGATGTTGCGCGTCTTTTCAAGACGCTCGAATGCGTGGCGCAGCTCCTTGCCCCACTTTCCTTCCGTAATGACGCCCATCGCGGCAATCACGGTCAGATCGACCTTGCCCGCCCCAGGCCGGATGTCGATCCACGTCAGCGGATCGCGTCGGCGCGTTTCGCGGTCTTCCTCGCGCCAGTAGAGCACATCGATAATAACATTTCGGCGAACAAATACGGGCAGTTGGGCGATTTGATCGATTTCAATGCCGCTTCGGACGGAAAACCATTTTCGGACTTCATCGATGTCATCGACGAGGTTCTGATCGAGTGTCTGAACCATCAGCGCTTCGTAAGTACGGCCATAAAACCGCTTGAACACATCGAGTTCCAGTACATCGGGGAATTTTTCCAGAACCGCAGACGCAAGCCGCCACGCATAACGGTAAGCCTTCTCTGTCTTGCCGACATTATCGAATTCGAGTTCCGTCTGCTGCGACTCGATTGCATTTCGAATGGCGCTGACCAGGGGCGCTCCGAGGGCATCGGCCTTGTCGAGTGCGCGTGAAATCTCGGCAATTTCATCCTCGTCGGGCAGATGTCGTTTGTAAGGCGGTCGCTTAGGCGTTTCCTCGTTAATCGGCGCTTCGCAAGCCACGCGGTCGCTCTGCATACGCAGTTTTGCCGCCAGATATTCCTCGACAGAACCGTTGATTTGATGCGCGATTTCGTACAGCCGCCCGTAATACGATTCGGAAGCCCGGGGGCCGCCGCTCAGATAGTCCGAACGAACCGGAAACTCGATGCCAAACAGTTTGGACATGACAGCCGGCCTGTCGACAGGCGTTTCCAAAAGATCCTGATCCTGCGACAGAAAACTCTGAAAGAGGTTCATCAAAACGCGATCACCACCGTTGCAGGCCTCATTAAACGACGCTGCGGCGAACACGCGACCGCGCCGGACGAGATAATCGAGAAGCCGCGCCTGGTTGAGCTGCACGAGCTGTCCCTGAATCCGGCTCGCAATCCCCGCGCACAACAGCCGACCCACATCCTGCGGAACGAGCCATCCCGCAAAACATTCCACGACCTCGTTCGACTCGCAGCGCTCCGTAAAATCGTCAAGGCAGTCCGAAACATCCGAAATATGAGGCAGAATCTCATCTTCCGCATCCAGAATCGACTGGATGAAGTAATCGATGTTGAAGTCCTGCACGATGAACGTGCCCTGCCACGGCTGCTGCTTCTGAATCCGCTTTTTAATCGTGATCAGGCGCTCGAGGCGAATCCGTTCCGTTTCCGAAAACAGATCCCCGTGGTGCGCGACGAGCCATTCGAGCTGCGCCACCGTATAACCAGCCGCATACTTGTAAATGCGTCGTCTCGTCGCTGCATTGTCTATCAGGCACGGGCCGCCGTATTTGTACAGCTTCTTAAACTGATCCGACGGCACCGTGTCGAGATCGAACAGCTGGTTCGCACTCGGCAAAAGCCTGAATTTGTGCGAATATTCGTCGTAATTCGATTCCTCGTGCGTCTCTTTGGGTGCTTCATATTCGAGGCCGCTGAATATTCTGTCCACAATCTTGATAACTGGCACAGCCCTGGTGAAATCGACGTTCGGAAAAGCGCGATCGAGAATCTTTTCAACGCCATACCTGTCCACGCCCTTAGACTGCACCATTCTCATCAGAATGCGTTCAAATTCGGGCGCGTCGTCGAACGAGTCGAAGCAGAAAAGCGACAGCATCCGCGCAAGATTCCGCATGTTCACGGCCTGGTTCAGATTGATCACGATGCCGAGTTCCTGGCATCGGCCATACCAGTACTGGATTCTGTCGAGCAGTTTGCCCGGGCCGGGGCCAGTCACATCCTCGAGCGTGCGGATCACGTTCCCGATGAGCGAAAGGATCGGCCCGTATTTCGCCGTCTCGCAGATCTTCGCCTTCTCATACTCGGGATAGAGAAGCATATTAAAGAAATGTTCATCAAAAAATCCGTCCCCATCCTCGAAATGTATCAACCCTTGTGGCGAGGTTCGGACTGTCAGATGCCCGGAAAGAAGGTCGGTCAGCACGAGTTCTGTCTGGCGGGTGAAAGCCTTGAATATCGGCGCTTTCTCCATGTTCCAGGCGAGCCTCATGAGGCTTTCCGAAATCCCATCCGTGGTGAATTCAAACGCGTCAAACGTGGATTCAAACTGAACCGGGCTGTCGGTAAACACGCTGTAGCTGCCACTCGAAACATCGATGTGTTCAATGCGGCACAGGCACTTCGATCGGCTGCAGTCGAGCGTCAGGGATGCGACGTTCTTCGTTTCGATGCGACCGTACAGCTCCATATCGGCATGGCCTCGCAAGCTCGAACGAATCTCGTCACCGGTTTTCAGTTCGGGAATCGGGTCGATCTTGACCGAGTTTTCGAGCGAGACTTCGAGATCGCTGAATATTTCAGCGGAAATGCATCCGTCATCGCCGCGTTCGAGTTTTAGTCTGAACCCGCCTTCGCACGGCGAAAACACCGTCCTCGACTTCACGATGTCGAGCGGTACGGACTCAATCCACGCCACATTGCCGGATGCCAGCAGTTTGCAACCGTGCATGAATATCGTGGAATCGGCCCCTCGGACACCGAATTCAATCGTGCCGGAAAGCGCCACAGGCGTCAGCTGCAGCGGCAGGCAGATATCAAAGCGCAGACGCGGATCGTGTGACACCACGCGCACGACTTCGGGATGTATCCGCGAACCCTCGCTAATCTCAATCCTTCCCTCGATATCCTCACCTTTGCCTATCATCGACAGCGACCACTCGTGTGCATTCAGTTTTTCGCCACACGCGATCAGCGCATCCTCGGTCGTGCGCATTTCTGCTTTCATCGACAGCGTGCGTTCGCCATGTTCCGTCACGTCGATATTAAACCGAACATTCAGCCTGCCATCGCGCCTATCCGTACTGAAATTGCCCTGCGACCCGCACTGTTGCTCAGTTTCCACGTGCAGTCTGCCCGTGCGCCCTCCCCGTGCCAGCACACTCGCCACGATCTTTGAAATATCAAACGATGCCTCGTACTGCCCCCTCACATCTTCGACCATGCCGATAAAAGTCTTGGAAAGGCTCATGCCCTGCGCATCGCTCACGCAGAACTGCGACAGAAGGGAAGTCAGTTCCGCATCCATCCGGCTCATAAAAATACCCGGCATTTCAAAATCAAACGGCAGACGAATCTTGTCGCTGATATACGCTTCGCCTTTCAGTTTCAGCCTGATTCGCTGCTTCTTATCGCTCATTTCCGAGACATCGGAACTGATTTCAATTGCCGTCAAATCGAGTCCTTCGACGGCGCTGTCGATCTTTTCTTCGCTGTATTCAATGGCACGGTTTAGCAACTGCTTGGATTTCTCGATCACCACGGGGCTGATCTCGGCTGCCTTTTCGCCCGTTTTTTCAGCCGCTTCGACGATTTTTTTCCATCCCTTCGAATTCGCAATGCGGTCGAGATACGGCATGGATTTCTTGCGCCACAGGCTTTCCGCCTTCTTGACGCCTTCGGCATTCTTCAAATCTGCCGCCCGTTTCTCGATAAAATCGCCTGCCTTGGCCAGGAGTTCGTTCTTCTTAATCTTGTCGAGCAAATCGCTGTCCGACGATTTGGCCGGCTCGGCAATCAATGCGCTGAATTCCGACATCGTGGTCAAAAAATTCGCCAGCCTGACCGGCTTCGTAAAAGAAATCGACAGTTTTTTAAGCGACAGCAGCTTCCGGGCATCGTCACAGCAGACGACTTCAAATTTGCACTCCGTCCCTTTCTGCACTTCGAGCCGCGCTGCGCGGTCTTTCAGTATCAGCGCGTGCGTGCCCGATCTCAGTCGCCCGTCTGCCCGTACCGACACGAGCCGCAAATCGAGTGGTGCTGCCGGTTCCATCGACAGCTTCGCCTGCGGTGCATCGTCAAAAATCGCGTTATCAAAACAAAATCCAGCTTTTATCGATTCAACCATCTTGGTCCCTCTTTCAATACGCCGCACGTCGCGGCCTCCCCTCTTTATAATACCTCTCTTAAAAAGTCGTTTTTTGAATCTTACCAATCGGTCATCCGCGACTTTCTTTTGTTTTGGGGGCACGGCTATCGGCGTTGCCGATACGCCGTGCGTGTCGGGCTATCGCTACGCGATACGCCCGACACCTCATTTGTGCCGCTCTCGCAATTCTTCCAAGACGGCGATGCCATGTGGTATAAGTTCATCAAGGCTCAATTTCGCCTGAATGACGGCGTGAAATTGTTTTTTTTGTTCCAGAATGTGTTGGCAATGATGCAGTAGGGAGAACACATGAGGATTGAAGAAATCATCCGGGGGGAATCTAAAAATGTTGAATTCAAGGAAAATCCACCACTGGACTCTGAGAAATACATTAAAACTGTGATTGCATTTGCCAATTATCAAGGCGGGAAACTGTTATTTGGCGTTGAGGACAAAACGCGAAAAATCGTTGGCGTCGATGATGCCGTTTTATTCCAGATGATGGATAGAATTTCCAATGCAATTACGGATGCCTGTGAACCTCAAATCGTGCCTGAAATTGAACCTTATACGATTGACGGAAAGACTGTCATTGTCGTCACGGTTTCTCCGGAGCCGCATAGACCCTATTATCTGAAATCGAAAGGCAAAGAACGCGGTACTTATATTCGGGTAGGTGCCACGACTCGCCCTGCGGGCCCCGAAAAAATCAAAGAGCTGGAAATGGAGGGGGCAAAAATTTCATGGGATGAACAGATCTGCGTGGGTTTTCCTGTGTCTGAAAATGCCATCAAAAACCTCTGCCGTGACATGAATCACTACAGGAAAGAGATGCAGGTACGAAAAGGCGTCAAACTTCCTCTCGTCACGCGAACCAATCTGGAAGACTGGAACGTGTTGAAAAAGACTTCCGATGGGTACCTTGCATCCAATGCTTTTGCGCTTTTGACATCCTCTTATTTTCCTTACTCTAAAACGCAATGTGCCGTATTCAAGGGAACAACTCGTTCAGTATTTTTGGACAAGCGTGAATATACAGGACCTCTCTATAAGCAAATTGAGGAAGCACAGGATTTTGTTCTGAGGAATATTCGACTTGGCATTAAAATTGACAGCTTGATTAGAATAGAATCTTATGAATTACCGGTAAAAGCTATTCGAGAGATGATAATTAATGCGCATTGTCATCGCAACCTAGCTCACGAATCTTGTGTGCAAGTCGCCATTTATGATGATCGACTGGAAGTAACTTCACCTGGGGGGCTCTATTATGGTCTTACTTTTGAAGAAGCCATGCTGGGACATTCCAAGCAAAGAAATCGAGCAATTGCAAACGTTTTTAATCAGATGGGATTGATTGAAGCTTGGGGAACTGGATTGCAGAGGATTCGCGAGGCTGCCCGGGAATACAATCTACCACAACCAGAATTCATTGAAATGCCAGAGAGTTTCCGGGTAAATCTCTTTCGGAATACGTTAATATCTAGTGAATTCATCCCAAAGACTGACACAAAGACTGACACAAAGACTGGCACAAAGACTGACACAAAGACCGACAGTGGGTCGGACATGGAGAACAGAGTGGTTGCCCTGATGAGGGGGAAGCCGTCCATAACACTGGAAGAGCTGGCAGCCAAAACAGGCCTTTCCAAAAGCGGCGTCAGGTATGTCATCGGGAAACTACGCGAGAAAGAAGTGGTTGAGCGAGCAGGGGGAAGAAAGACGGGTGAATGGGTCGTTCGATGATGGCGACTTTTCAAAAAAGACTGGAAAACATAACGCATTGCAACTAAGAGATATGTCCCGCTCAATTCCGGCGGGAGAGTTTATGGAGACATCATGCGGAAGTTTCGCGTTTTACTGCCACTGCTGGCAATGCTTTCATTTTCCGGATGCGATGAAGATAACATTGACACCATCGATATCCAGCCGGTTCAGCCAACCGCAAGTATTGTTGTCGATCCAATGATCGTCCTGCTCTATGAAAACGGCGATATGCAGAAGGTCGTCGTTCGGCTCAGTATGGCACCTGCAGTCGATGTGACAGTGACTGCAACGCCAAGCGATTTGTCCGAGTTCATCGTCGTCAACGGTACGGCCACACTGAATTCTTCAAATTGGAACAGTGGTTTCGCGTTTTATCTCAGCCCGATAGAAGACAACACTGTCGATGGCACACAAATCGTAACGCTCACGCTCACGACGACGAGCGTCGATCCCGCATGGCAACTCGCACCATTCAACATCCAGGTCACAGTACTCGATTCCGGCATGGCTCAGCTCGACTGTTCAAAGACGCCGGATGATCCCGCTTGCCCTCAGCCTCTCGACTGTTCAAAGACGCCGGATGATCCCGCTTGTCCTCAGGCTCTCGACTGTTCAAAGACGCCGGATGATCCTGCCTGTCCACAATTAGACGGTATCAAACTTCGCTTCATGGCCGCCAACACGACATCGGGAAACGGACAGAATTACGACGATGGCAAGGGTATTCGGATGTTTCAGGCGATGAAGCCCGATATCGTGATGATTCAGGAATTTAACTACAATAACAACAAGGCTGAGGATATTCGCCAGCTCGTCGACACGGCATTTGGCACTGAGTACAGTTATTACCGCGGGAATGGCAGTATTCCGAACGGCATAGTTTCGCGTTTTCCGATTCTATCCTCCGGCACATGGGATTCGCAACACACTCCCGACCGCGATCCGGAATGGGCAATCGTCGATATTCCCGGCGACAAGGATCTGCTCGTCGTCAGCGTCCACTTGAGTACCAAAAACAACGGTAGCGAAATCGGACCGCTTCAAGAGCAGATTAAGAACAAAATCAACTTCAGAAAACTTTCAGACGGCACTTATGGTGGTGATTATTACGTCGTCCTTGGAGGCGATTTCAACACGCGTTCACGAGGCGGTGTGCGTTCCACGCTCTGTAGCTCATCGGCTGTATTCAGCATGGGCAAAGACGCCCCTTCCAATGATGTTTGCAATGGCGGCGATGTCCCCGTCGATCAAAACAACAACTCGTGTACGAGTGCCGAACGGGATGATCCCTACGACTGGGTGCTGTTCGACAAGGTTCTCAATTCTTACGAAGTCCCTGTCGTGATCGGTTCACACAGCTACAAGTATGGCCATATTCTCGATTCACGCGTTTATGACGAATACGGGGAACTCAACGACATTGCGCCAGTCAGGGCTGAAGATTCCTGGAAATGCACGTCATCGCCCATGTGTTCCAGTTCCAAAGAACCGCTCAATAATTTTCAGCATATGCCAGTCATTCGCGACATCGTCCTTCCGAAGTAACAGGAGTTCATCATGCGTAAATTATTCGTCTTACCAGCCCTGCTTCTGTCTTTCGCCCTGATTTCGTGCGAACACGACGCCGAGTCCACAAAAGAGCCTGATGCCCCCGCTATCATCGTATCTCCAGTAGCCCTCACGCTGTCTGAAAACGGCGATATGCAGAAAGTCACGGTTCGACTGAATCAGATTCCCACGGCTGCCGTTCATGTCAAGGCGGCCACGACAGACGCCTCAGAATTTACGCTCATCAACGACTCGGCATCTTTGGATTACCAAAACTGGAGCAACGGATTTGCATTCTATCTGCGTCCTGTCGAAGATAATATTGCGGACGGCAATCAAACCGTTAATCTCACAATTACGACACAAAGCATTTCTTCAGAATGGATTCTCCCGCCACAAAACGTGACAGTCACAGTTATCGACTCAGGCGCATCCACGATCGACTGCACACAGACACCCGATGATCCTTCGTGCATTAAACCTGTCGACTGCACACAGACGCCCGATGATCCTTCGTGCAAATCCGAAGTCGACTGCGACAAGACCCCTGACGATTCCGTCTGTCAAAAAGAAAAAGTCGATTGCGAGCTCACGCCCAATGATCCGTTGTGTTCCCAAGTGCCCACCGGCAAGAACACCGCGCATATCCGCCTTATGGCGGCCAATATCACGTCTGGAAGCAAGGAAAGTTACGACGCGAGTGCTGGTCGCAATATCTTTATGGCCGTCAAGCCCGACATCGTGATGATTCAGGAATTTAAGGTGTTCAAGGGCACATTCGACAGCTTTGTGCAAACGGTTTTCGGTTCTGAATACACGTATTACCGCGGCACTATCGTGAGTGAAATGCTCAATTACGACGATACGGACGCCTCGGCAAAGCCCAACGGCATTATCTCGCGTTACCCCATCATCGAAAGCGGCGAATGGCAGTCTCAGTATGAGAAAACCCAGTCTGGCGAAACCTATCTGGTTGATGGCTATTACGATCGCCTCTGGACGTGGGCTGTTATTGACATTCCAGGTGATCGCGAATTGCTCGTCGTCAGCGTCCACCTCCACACCGATAACCACGTCAAAGAGTTTAATCCGTTGGCCGATAAAATCGCTGCAAAACAAAAAGAGGGCAATTATTACGTAGCTCTGGGCGGCGACTTTAACACCAAAGAAGCGCCGGATGGCCGGACTGCCGTTCTCGACAATAAAAAGCTCATGGATATTTTCTACGCCAAATCCGGCGAATGGCCTGTCGATCAAAAGGGCAGCGACAAAACGAATCGAAAAAGATCCGCCCCCCTCGACTGGCTCATGTTCAGCCACGATTTGCAAGAATTTGAATCACCGACAGAAATCGGGACGCATACCGGAAAAGACGCCTATCCGCACGGTCACGTTTTCGATTCCCGGGTCTACGACGAAGTGGGCGAACTCTCCTATGTCCAGCCCGTGGGTTCAGGTGATTCCAGCGATATCAATATGCAGCACATGCCTGTCATTCGTGACATTGCGATCACATATTGAGAATAGAAAGCGATAATCACAAAGAACTCTGAAAACGCCGACTTTCGCTTATGCCGCAGGCTACGCCTGCGGCATTGTTTTTACGGGCTTCAAAAAATAATAATTAAATTTTCGGCATAATTATTTCGTAATATTGACTTCCACACGCTCTCGTGTGGTGTGAATTTTTTTAAAGATCTCTATGAATTGACGGAAAAACGGGTATAAAAATGCTTTGGCGTTTTGCCGATATCACACTGGAGGTTTTGGAATGAAAAGATTTCTCACGATTCTCGTTTGCAGCATTGTCTCTTTTTTCAGTTTTGCCAGCCTATGTTTCGCGGATAATCTAACATTTACAGTGCTTGATGTCGGTCAGGCCGACGCAATGCTCATCCAGACTGCAGGCAAAATAGTCCTGCTCGATGCCGGTGAGGACAAGGAACAAGTCAAAAATAAACTCTTGGAAAAAGGCATTCGGAATCTCGACGTCGTATTTGCCACACATCCCCATGCGGATCACGTCGGGGGGATGCTTGCCGTGCTTCAGAACATCGGCATTAAAACCTATATCGATAACGGATTTCCGCACACCACGAAGATGTACGAAGACCTGATGACTGAAGCCGAGCTCAAGGTTTCTGGCGGTATGCGTTACATTTCCGCACGCAAGGGACAGCGGTTCAACCTCGGTTCCGAGGCACATTTCGAAGTGCTTTGGCCGGATGACAAAGGCATTTCGGGATCGCGTTCCGACGTCAATGCGAACTCGATCGTCATGAAACTCGTGCATGGCAACGTTTGTTTCCTTCTCACGGGCGATGCTGAGGCTGAGACGGAGCAGGCAGTTCTCAATGAAATCAGTAAATGCCAGATACTCAAAGTGGCACACCACGGTTCGCCACACAGCTCGATCGACGAATTTCTCGACAAGGCACAGCCGGATGTTGCGCTTATCAGTTGCGGGCTTGCCAACAAACATGGGCATCCTGGCGAGCGGACGTTGCAGGCACTTCAGCAGAGGAATGCAAAGATATATCGAACCGACTGGCAAGGTGAAATCACGGTCGTTTCCGATGGCGTAAATTACACCGTGACGACGGAAAAGAATCTTCAGAAAGAAGACCTCCCCTGCATCGACGTCAACAACGGTACAGCGGAGGATTTCGGGGCATTAAAAGGCGTTGGCAAAGTCACGATCGATCGCGTGATGGAAGCCAGGGCCGCGCATGCTGGTCCCTATCCGACTGTCGAAGCATTTCTCGCCGATCTCCCTCAGGATGCCTCGCATCGTCTCGGCAAACTGAAAGATTATTTTGCAACAGATTGTTCGTATAAAAATAAAGGCGGTGTTGCGCCTGTCGTTGCACCGGTTCAGAATCCTACTGCGCAACAGTATGACATCTTTGCCAACAATCAGAATGCGGCACCTCAGCCCGCAGCTCAAGGCGGCGTCATCAACATCAATGTCGCAAGTGCTTCACAGCTTGCTTCCATGCCAGGCATGGATCAAAAGAAAGCAGATGCTGCGATTGAATACAGATCCACAAACGGCCCATTCGCATCCTGCAAGGACTTGCAGAAAGTTAAGGGCATTGGAGCCAAGACCGTCGAAAAACTTCTTTCGGTATGCACCACGGGTGGAGCCGTCGCCCCTGTTGCTCCCGCGCCTACACCGGTTGCCGCACCTCAGCCACAGCCCTACGTTGCACCGGCACAACCCGCTGAAGCCGGCGGTTTAATCAATATCAACGTTGCCTCAGCGGATCAAATTGCCACGATGCCCGGCTTATCCGCCGCTAAAGCAAATGAAGTAGTCAATTACAGAACCACGTTCGGTCCATTTGCATCCTGCCAGGATTTACAGAAAGTCAAAGGCATTGGCGCAAAAACCGTCGAAAAATTACTTTCTGTATGCACCACAGGCGGTGCAGTTGCGCCAGCCGCACAAGTCGCCGTACCGCAGCCCCAGGCTTATGCCGCCCCAGCGGCAGGCGCAATCAACATCAATACGGCAAGCGCCGCCCAGATCGCCACGATGCCCGGCTTATCCGCCACAAAAGCAGAGGCTGTCGTTACTTACAGAAGCACGAACGGTCCATTTGCATCATGCCAGGATTTGACAAAAGTCAAAGGCATTGGCGCAAAAACCGTCGAAAAACTCATATCCGTCTGCACCGTGCGATAAGCCCTAGCCTTTTTTTCTGCCATAAAACAGCGTTTTGAATTTCTTTCGGAGGTCTATATGAAATCTTCCCGCTGCATCAAATACCTAGTTTTCCTATTTATCGCTCTTTTCACGCTTTCGACCGGTTTCAATGCGATGGCAGATCCCAAGAAAGGCGGTAAAGATGTCAAGCCAAATCCACAGAAACTCGTCAAACAGGCCGTTACGGCTTACGAGAATGGCGAGTTTCAAGTTGCGCTCGAAAAATTCAATCAGGCGTATGAAGATGGCAAACGCGAGGATTCAGCATTGCTTTATAATATAGGCCGCGTTTATGAGAGCATGGCCGATTACAATAGCGCCAATGCCTATTACAAGCAGTTCATCATGGCATCCGGATCGGACGAGATAGCTCGTAAAGACGCGCTTGAACGCATCAAAAAGAACAACGAGACGATGGAAGTTCTCGGCACAGTTCCCAATGCGCCAAGTGCTCCAGCACCCGCCAAAGGCGGAAAGAAAAGCGGCTCGTCTACAGCCAAAGCGACGTTGCCTCCCGGCGGCTGCATCGACATCAACACGGCTTCAGAAAGTGATCTGATGATACTTCCGCATATCGGAAAAGCCACTGCCCCGAAAGTGATTGCAGGAAGACCTTATAATTCCCCGGCTGATATTAAAAAGATCAAAGGAATCAGCGATACAAAATTCGAGCAAATGGCTCCCATGATTTGCCCGATTAACGGCGTTGCAGCCGGTGCCGCAGCCCCAGCTCCTGCGCCGCAGCCCGCCCCCGCAAAAGTCACAAAGCCCGCCAAAGAGCCCAAGAAACCTATCAATACGAATGCCGCCGCCGGCAACACGTTCGATCTCTAAAGGTTTTATATCAGGCGGCCCACCCCTCAAAAAGTCGCCGCGCGTATGCAATAGCGCGGCG
>JAZODZ010000474.1:0-10119 GCA_045597285.1 Myxococcota bacterium | reverse complement strand
CGGCTATGCCTTGCGGCATACGCCGCGTTTTTGATGAAAAAAATCAAAAAACTGTTGACGCAATCCTTGTGCACTGATATAAGCCGCGCCGTTCGAACGGCGATGGCTGTTCAAACGACATGTAAGCCAGTGTAGCTCAGCTGGTAGAGCGGCGCATTCGTAATGCGCAGGTCCACGGTTCGAGTCCGTGCACTGGCTTCTTTCTGATGGCAAATCAGGTCGATCAGAAACTTACATGTGATTGCCAGTGTAGCTCAGCTGGTAGAGCGGCGCATTCGTAATGCGCAGGTCCACGGTTCGAGTCCGTGCACTGGCTCTCTTGAAAGGCGTTTCCCAAAGAAACGCCTTTTTTTTATGCTGTGAATAATCACGGTGGATAGGGTGGAAGCTTTTTTAATCCCACATGTCGTATATTATACCCTCTACGGCCCAAATTCTGGTATAGTAGATAGTTTGTGCGCATACACATGCGCCCACGATTGTTGTTGATTATCGGCATTCAGCCGTTTCCTTTCTTTTCCCATTACCAGAGTGAGGAATCATGAAAAAACTTTGGAAATTCCTGCTCGACAACTCGTTGCTGCTCGTCATAGGCGCAGTCATCGCACTTGTCTGGGCAAACTGTGGTGAGGCGGCCCAGCACGCCTATCACAGCATTCTTCACGCACATTTTGGCTTCATGGACAACCCGTTTTACGGTTCCGATATCGGTGACGGCAGCGGGTTGAAGCATTTCGATGTCCACTTTTTCATCAATGACTTCCTGATGGCCTTCTTCTTTATGGCGGCGGGTAAGGAAGTTTTCGAGGCGACATTCCCCGGCGGTGCGTTGCACAATCCCAAACAGGCTGCCACGCCTCTCATTGCGACGGCAGGCGGTGTTCTCGGGCCAATTGGCATTTACCTCCTCATTGCATTCCTGTTCCATAATACTTTTGGCTACGAGATGGGCACTGGGACGCCTAACGACCTCATGCACGGCTGGGCTGTTCCTACGGCGACGGATATCGCGTTCAGCGCGATGATTGCCCGCATTATCTTTGGTGGCCGACATCCCGCAGTGCCGTTCCTCCTTTTGCTCGCCATTGCGGACGACGCGGTCGGTCTCGTCATCATCGCCCTTTGCTTCGGATCCGGTTTCGGGTTCAACACGCTCATCGGCCTTGGCGGTGTCGCGATCTTGATGTGCATCGGCTATTTCCTGTTCAACAAAAAACTCAAATGGAACAGTTGGGTTCCCTATTTCCTTCTCATGATTCTCTCCTGGCTTTGCTTCGGTTATGCCGGCATCCACTGTTCTCTGGGCTTCATTCCCATCGTCGTTTGTATGCCGCACGCCGCGGAAGACGATGGTGTTCACTCCGATGACGAACGTGGCAAAGACGACGCCCTCAACAAGATTCAGACCGCTTTCTACGTTCCTACGGAAATCATTCTCGGCCTGTTTGGCTGGGCCAGCGCCGGTGTCGCATTCACGACAATCGGTTTCCCGACTGCTTGTGTCGCACTCGCGCTCATCATCGGCAAAATGCTCGGCATCTTCACGTTTGGCGGTATTTCTGGCAAGATCCTTGGCCTGCCGGAAGGCATGAGCTACAAAGACTTGCTCGTGCTTGGTTCTGCGGCCGGTATCGGCTTCACGGTTGCGCTCTTCGTGGCCGGTGTGGCTTTCCCGGATGGCGATACAAAAGACGCCGCCAAGCTAGGTGCCTTGCTCTCACTCGGCAGCATGATCGTCGCGTTTGCGCTCTCTAGAATCTGTAAGACAGAACGCCGCGCCTAGTAATCGATTAGTTAATCCTATAAGCCGCATATTTCCTGAAAATATGCGGCTTTTTTATTGATGTGAGTGAACCGTTATATCGGAATGGTGGGAAGCGTATCGTTGGCCTGATGAGTCTACGGCCCTGGATTTTTCCGAACAGATTGAGAAGACCGGTGAGTAGCGTTATAATTGAGTCAGTTCATGTGCTTTGCATGGACTCTATTTGGAGGGATTGGTGATGGATGTTACAGTGCAGTCGGTACAGAGTATGTTGGCTTGTTTGAGCGCGGAAGATTTGAGAACTGCAAGCAAATTTATCCAGTTCTTGCTGCAAAATCGAACAACAACCGAAACACAACAGCCTGAACCCCAGAAAACAGACGAGCAGAGCACGGAAGAGGCCATTGCCGACCTGCGCTCGTTGTGTCACACTGGAAAACATGTATGGCCGGAGGATCACGCGACTCATGTCACTTTACTTTCTCAATACAAAGGCATGGGTGGACATATTTGGAAAGAAGATCCACAAGCGTACGTTTCTGCGTTGCGAAGTGAGGAACGAGAGCTATGAAATTCGTATTTTTTGATACGTCACCACTCATTTATTATTTAGACGGAATCGAGCCATTTGCATCTAAAGTAGAAAAGTATATGCTATCTGCGATGGATAATAAATATGGCTTATACACATCATCGATAACGGATATGGAATACTTAGTATATCCATACCGTGAAAAAATATCACAAAGATTTCAACCTATAAATCATTCTTAAAGAATGCTCATTTTTTGAAAGTCAGCATTGACGAAAAAATGGCAGAGACAGCCGCTCAAATCCGTGCGAAATATTCTGGCATTAAATCGATGGATGCCCTTCAGCTCGCAAGCGCGATTGTCAGTGGTTGCGACGTGTTTTTGACGAATGACAAGCAGTTGCGTCAGGTCGAAGAAATCCAGGTATTGCTCGTCGACAATTTGTCGTAACTGTTCAGACGCCTATTCCACGATCGCGATGGATTCAAGTACGGCCTCGTTTTTTGTCAGTTTTTGGATCATATCGATGGGGCCACACTGCCCGAAAACCACGTACATTCCCTTAAATATCGGCATATCTCGAGCGAGCAGTATGAACTGCGTCGAAGCCATCCCGGGATGCGGCTGAACCATGGCAATCGCACCGGCCACAGGGCCATGACTCGTACAGCGCTCGTCGTGAAGCACGAAATTCGTCCCTTCCTCGCGAAGCCCGCTCATCACGTATGCATTCTTGCTTTTGCTCACAAATTTCAAATTCTGATAATAGGGTTCGGAATGGTACGTGCCAGCTTTATCCGACCACGCCGGAGTGCCTTTTGCCAGCGCCATGAAGTTGATGACCGTCAACGGATGCGTCCCTGCAAATAGCTCACAGGAAACAGTTCCCAGCGAGGTTTTGAGTTCGGCATGAATCGTCTTGTCTTCGGGAAATGCGGCTATTTTATAGACATGCTCGGGTTTTGTCAGCGCCGTTTCTTCAGCCTCGCCCGTTGGTTCATCCGGCGTCCCGGTCGTTGCCGAATCGTCCGTCGCCGTATCCTCGGTTTTAGCAGAATCATCAACGGTTTCTGTCACTGGCTCAGACTTATCGACCGCAACCGATTCGCCATTGTCGGCATTTTGTGGGACATCCTCGGCAAACACCGGCATTGCAAAAAGAGCAAATCCAAGAAAATAACTCAAAAAATTTATGCGCATATTCTCGCCATCCATGACAAATCACAGACAATCCGTTGTTTTTTTAACAGATTATCGAATATGCGCAAATAATTGGCAATGTCGGTGTGATGAAGAATTATTCCTTATATAAAAGACGTGAAACGTCCATGGGATGTTATAACAAAGAATTTAAAGATAATACTTGATTGAGAAAGGTCAGGAATTTTGCTGGCCTCAATTGTATTTATTCTTCTCCCTCTTCTTCCTCTTCTTCATAATCATCGTCGCAGCCCCAATCTTCAACGCAAGGTACATCTTCGCCCCAAATACGGCACTGAACGACGTATTTAATCAATCTGGTTTCATCGCAGAATGTTGCCACATTGTTTTCATCACAAGTCACGACATCCGGATCGGTGCAGGGTTCTTCCGTGACACAAGTCGCAGTTCCGGTGGACTCTGAACACACCGTCGAACACGTCAAATATGATTTATTATGCCAGACTTTGCCCTGCGAGGAATTGCGGCATTCCTGCGTCACCAGGATATCCTGAAGTTCGTCATCCATATTCAGATCACAGGATTGTTTTTCAGTCCCCACCGCATCCGTGCATGGTTTCAGACAATAATTGTAGTTTCTGCCATCCTCTTTAATCGTCACGCACACATCGCCATTTTCGCAGGCTTCTTCGTGTACGACGTCTTCCTCGTTGCCAGAATCGCCATAGCACGACACTTTCTTGTTGCCATTGCAGTGATTGACAAATGCATCTGCGTCACACTTTCCGGAAGCAGGCTGATTCGCGGGAACCGGAACAATGCCATCATCGAGATTGGTATTGTCGCCTTGCTTGCAGGTTATTCCATCGGCCTCGCAACCGTTTGTACAGGATTCGGGACATTTCGACGCAACCTTGCATGTTATTCCATCGGTCTCGCAACCGTTTGTACAGGATTCGGGACATTTCGACGCAACCTTGCAGGTTATTCCATCGGCCTCGCAACCGTTTGAACAGGATTCGGGACATTTCGACGCAACCTTGCAAGTTATTCCATCGGCCTCGCAACCATTTGTACAGGATTCGGGACATTTCGGTGTAGTCTTGCATGTTATTCCATCGGCCTCGCAACCATTGGCACAAGTCGATGGGCACGTCGGTTTTGTTTCTTCCTGTTTTTTATCGTCGTCACAGCCAGCGGCTAAGAGAAGCGTAGCAAGCATCGCAAGTGAAACGAGTTTTTTCATGTAAGTCACTCCATATATAATTGATAGTAATATTTTTGGATTGGACATAATCCATTCCGAAACCGTGACATATAGCCGTAGAATCGCGTTATATCAACTATTTGGTCTGTCGTAGTAAATTATAATCTACACCATACCGCGCTGGATTTTCCGCAAAAGCGAAATCGCGAATGGAATGGCGACGAAGAGCGACAGGAAATTCGCGAGCGGCTGTGACCAAAGCACGCCTTCGAGGGAAAAGAAGTAATCGAGAATGACAATCGCCGGAATCAGGGCAATGCCCTGGCGCATCATAGCCAATAACGAAGCGCCGAACGTCTGCCGCGTGTTCTGATAAAACATCTCTGTCATGATGATGAACCCGAGAAACGGCAAAGAAAAGGCGTAATATCTGACTGTTCTCGATGCAATCACGGCAGCTTCGCGGCTTGAACCGAACAAGTCGATGATTTCGGCCGCACCGAAATAGAGCAGGAAGAAACCGACTGTCATGACGATTGTGGATGCCTTGACGCCGAAGAAGAAAGCCTCTCGAACCCGGTCAAACAACCGCGCCCCAAAGTTAAACCCGCATACGGGCTGGAATCCCTGCCCGATGCCGATGGCCACGCACACGACGAGATGAAACAGCTTTGAGACGATGGATAAAGCGGCCAACGGATCCGCGCCGTATTGGATGGCATATCGGTTCAAAACCACGGCCGCAACGGCATTGAGCGCCTGGCGCGAAAGAGATGGCAAGCCGCCGGCGAGTATTTCTCGATAATTCGCCAATGTTGGTCGAAAGTTCTTCAGTTTCGGCGGAAGCCCGTCGCCGACATGCGTCATGGCAAAGAGCGTACAGCATCCGACGACCTGAGAAATGGCCGTCGCAAGGGAAGCGCCGCTAATCCCCCAATGGAACCCGAAAATGAAAAGCGCATCGAGAACGATGTTCAGAATCGCGCCAGACGCAATACCAATCATGCCTAGCCTGGCATTTCCCTGAAGCCGCAACTGATTGTTCAAGGAGAGCTGCGTCGTCAGAAACGGCGTCGAAAAGGCGATAAAAAAGAAGTATTCGCGGGCTTCCGGCAGTATTTCATGACTCGCGCCGAGCGTCAGCAATATCGGGTCTGTAAAGGCGAGCGCGATGATTGCCAGAATTGTCCCGAATATGAATGAAGAAAAAGCACCGGTCGAAGCCATTTCGGCGGCCTTGTCGCGTTCACGGCGACCGAGGGCGCGTGAAATATAGTTCCCGCTGCCATGGCCAAAGAAAAAGCCAATGGCATTCGACATCATCTGATATGAAAAAATGACCCCGAGTGCAGCGACAGCCCTTGTCGCCCCCTCGCCAACATGACTGACAAACCACGTGTCGGCAAGGTTATAAAAGGCACTGATCATGATGGAAAGCATGGCTGGCAGCGCCATTTTCAAGATCAGTGGGCCGACCGGCTGCGTCGTCATCTTTTCATATTTTATATCGCGCAGTCTGTCTGCCGACTCGTTCGTGTGCCGCATTCGAGTTTCCGGACGCAAAAAGATTGTTCGGTGCGTATGCGTCAGCATAGCACCGAAAGCCGGGCGTATCGCAAAGCGATAGCCCGGCTCCCATAAAAAATTACCAATTCAGTTCGACGAGAACGAGCATCATGCCGTCGTCGCCATGAACCTTGACAGGAACTTGTTGCGTATGGCCGTATTCATCGGCGAGCAGGAAATCGATACGGGCATTTTCCTGCTGCTGGCGATGGGTATAGGGCAGGCGGCCGAGGCGAACCGGACGGCCGTCGAAAGTCGTCATGTAGACATCGACATTCGGCGCGGGCGTTCGCGTTGCCAGCACGATATCCACCCCGTCGTGTTCCGCCGCCGGCATGATCTGTGGCAACGAAAACAAATCGACAGGCTCGCTAAATTGCGCCAATTTCCAAGTAATACCAACGGAAAGCGCAATCAGGATCGCGGCGGCAACGGCGGCAAGAATGAACGGATGACGGACGCTGACGACCTTCTGCTTCTGGCGCTTTTCAGGTACCGAGGACTGCGGCGGAGTCAGCCAGCTCTTTTCGGCCTGATGCGCCAAATCGCGCTCGTTCTGAGGGCACAGCGCCGAAAAATCGGCGAGCAGTTGCGGCGCCGAATCTTTAAGAGGCGTACGAAGCGTCTTCATCACGACATCGTTGAGCGCTTCGGAAATATCGATGCGCTTGATGAGTTCGGGCGGGTTGCCCTGCGCCATCAAAAGCGCGGAATCGCACAGCTCGCAGCCATCGCTGAAATACGGATGCTGGCCGCACAAACCCTCGTATAGAATCGCGGTAACCGCATAGACGTCGGGACAAAGATTATCGGGAATTTCAGGCGCGTCCGGCTGGCTAATCACGACATCTTCGGCCGCAAGTTCCTGAATGCTGTCATCTTTTTCGACCGACTCATTATCTTTTTTGATCGACTCATTATCGGAATTGTCAGCGTTCTCGCGCTTGTCGGCGTCGTCGGTAGGTGCATCATCGGCCGGATTGTCAGTTTCGGCAACGGTTTCAGAGGGCACATCCTGCCGTTCTGCCGGCGTGTCCGAAGCCTTGTCGGCTTGTTCGTCAGAATTATCGGACTCCGTTGCCTTCTCGGTATCGGCAGATTTGTCGTCTGTTTTTGCAGCGTCGTTTTTATGAATCTGATATTCCCAGGGGGGGATATGGCGCATCATATCCGTCGTAATCGTCACATCCCGAAGGTCAAGGATTTCAGAGCGATAGAGGCCGATTCCGAGCGGCCCCGTCTGGATGTCGAACCGTTCCTCGTCGCGAATGTAAATGTTGTCGCTGGTCAGGCAGAGGCCGTGAAATCCAGCTTTGTGAGCGGCGGTGAGAATGCCGGTCAGCTGTTCGAGCAGGCGAATGCCTTGCCAGAGCTGGAGATGCCCGTGAGTACGCAGCCACGAGCGCAGCGTCAGGGACTGAATCGCATCGGTGACGACAAAACTGTTCCCCTCACTCGATCCGTAATCGAGAACGCGCAGAATATGGGGATCGGACACGGCGCGATTGCGCAGCAAGGCCTCATCGAGACGATGGCATGTCGATTCGGAAAGCCGCTCGACATCGTGCCACGTGGCCATCCAAACCATCATACGGCTTCCAAAGGGCTGTTCATTGGCGGGATAAACCATGAGCAACGGCAGTTTTCGCGGCGATCCGACCAAATCATAATAATGCTGGAGTGCCAGCGTTGTTCCTTCGTAAGAGTGTGTCATTTGTGAATTGCAGTATGAGCATACAGAGAAATTCTGTCGCCAAATTGGCTTGCTATTACCACAAATCCGGCCATGCACGCCAATTTTGGGGATAAGGGCACGGCTATCGGCCTGCGTCCGATACGCCTGCTCGCTCACCTAGAGACGTGCAGACCGCGCGTCTCTACGGCTCGCCATCTCCATATTTCTCGCCTATGCACGTTGCGCATACGGCTCGCTGTCGCGGCTATCGGCACGCAATTGTCGCCACCTTGTGCGCTCTCCAATGGAGAGGGCAGGCCGCTTTACGGCCGGGTGAGGCGACTGCGTGCCGATACGCCGTGCGTGCCGCCCGCTATCGCGTTGCGATACGCGGGCGGTTCCGCAAATATGGATCAAAAATACCTTAAACTGTTGAAATATGCCCGGATTGTTCTAAAATTCACGTCTTGCATGAAGCCGAAACAGGACAAGGCGGAATGCAGGCAGGATATAATGAAGCGAACAATTTATATCAATTCCAGTGTTGACGAAATCCCCGAAGTACAAACCAAAGTAAAGACTTGCCTGGAAAAATGGAAAATCCGACCTAATGATATCGCGAACGCCGATCATGCGCTGAAAGAACTCCTGACCAAAATGTTCGAGGCCTCGAGTGAGCCACAGTTAAAAATCGAGGTACACAAGCTGTTCGGCGACTGCATCATTCGAATCACGGGACGCGGCACGCCATTGCGGGACGAAGACATTCCCACGGGCATCGCGATGCCGGAGATTTCCGAAATCGACTCCGAACAGGAATCGATTATCCGTGCGATTCTCGTCAAGTCGTATGGTCGAAAGGTTTCGTTTCACAACAAAAAAGGGCTCAATATCGGCACGATACTTGTCGAAACGAGCAAACAACGAGCATTGCGTCGCACGCTCGGGGCCCTGTTCGGCGGGATTATCTTCGGCATCGTCATCAAGGCGATAACCGATTCCGGCGCAATATTTATTGCGGACAATATATTCACGCCAATTTATACGATGTTCCTCGATGCCATTAAAATGCTCGCTGCACCTCTGGTGTTTTTCTCAATTGCAGCCGCCTTTGCGACCAACGGCGATATCCGCAGAATGGGAAAACTAAGCGCCAGAATTATGGGCGGCTTCGTTCTGACATCTTTAATTGCCATCGGAATTGCTATTTTAGGATATTATTATCTATTTCCCATCGGGGACTCGTCCCTGATGGGGATGGTCAGTAATTCGGCCAACGATATTGCCGAAACGGCGGCCAACACAAGCATTTCACTCAAAAAGACGATTATTAATATCATTCCGGTGGATTGTTTAAGCCCGTTTCTCAACTCCGATATGCTTCAGGTGCTGTTTTTGGCGGTATTAACGGGAATTGGCGTGACAAAGCTCGGCGCTTCCGGCAGTGCTGTGACACACGGCATCGACCTGCTCAACGACCTGTTTTTGAAAATAACGAAAATTGTTATAAAGTTCATGCCGCTTTCTATCTTTTGCGCCATGTCCAATATGATTATCAAAACTGATACATCGTCCCTTGTGTCGGTTGCGCAATGGATGATGGCAAATATCGCGTGTTATGCCGCAATGCTCGTAATCTATGCCTTGATGATACCGATATTTACAAAGCTCAATCCGATCCGATTTTATAAAAAATATGCCCCTGTCATGTTGAATGCATTTGTGATTTGTTCCGGCAATGCCGTCATGCCATTCAATATGGAAATCTGCCGTACAAAGCTGGGCATTTCACCGAAAGCCTATTCATTCGCGATTCCCTTTGGCACTGTCATGAACAAGAACGGGGGCTGTATTGTCCTCATGATCAGCACGCTTTTCATGGCCGCGATATTTGGCGTCACGATAGAACCGAGCATGCTTCTGAGCCTCGTGCTGATGGTATATATTCTTTCCATCGCGGCACCGGCCATACCCGGATCACTTCTCATCTGTATCGCGATGATCCTTCCGATGCTCGGCATTCCGGCCAATGCCATTAGTATCATCATCGGTATCTATGCCCTTGATGCCATGGTTCAGACGGTATTAAACGTCACGGGTACGGCAGTTTGTACATTGATGGCCGCCAAATCAGAGAATATGATCGACATGGAAGTGTGGAATGAAGACTAAAAAAAGCTGAGGAAGGGACGAATGCTATCAATGGCGCAAA
>JAZODZ010000473.1:0-2991 GCA_045597285.1 Myxococcota bacterium | reverse complement strand
AGCCGCGCCTAAAACTGCCGAAATGGCTTTTTCCGAGGCACTCAACGCCAAATCGGGAACTGCTGCCGTCGCCGCACTCGAAAAGGCACAGCCTGAAGAACGAAAAAGCATCGCGGCCAACCCCACGCTCATGTTGACGATGAAAAAATCGCTCGACAAGAAGAGCCAGAAACAATGCGAGAAATATCTGCCCGCCAAAAAGTCGTCCGGCAACCCGCTTTCGGGTGCCTGGAATGCCATCAAAGGCAAGGGCTCCAATTTACTTTCCGATGCCGCCGACTGGTGGGATGACGCCAAAGATTCCGCCTCAGACTTTTTGAGCGATGCCAAAGACACCGCCACCGATTTCGTGAACGGTGCCAAAGAAAAAGCCACCGAGTTCGTGAGCGGCGCGAAAGATACCGCCACTGAACTCTGGAACGGTGCCAAAGAAAAAGCCACCGGCATCTATAACGATGCCAAGGAAAATGTCATCGATCCCGCCATCGACTCCGCAAAAGCCTTCATCCCGCAGAAAGTCTCCAACGATACCGTCGTCGGCTTCTACGATGTCATGAGCCGCTTCAGCAACACGCTCTCCAAGAAAGACATCAAGCAGCATCACAGCGACAACGAAAAGACGATCAACATGGATAAGGATGGCAATTCCCAGATCCTCGGGCTCGACAAGGACAACCGCTATATCGAGAACCAGGACGATCTCGAAAGCATCAAATACGGCAAGGGCAAGAGCAACATGTCCTATTCCGGATGCGAAATCATCGCGACATTCAATGCCTTGAGAGCCATCGGCGAAGGCGAAAAACTCGAAGACCTCATCGAGGCTTACGAAAATGACGGCATGACGCTCAACGGGCAGTTCGGTACCGCCCCCGGTGCCATCCTCGGTTATTTCCAAAAGAAAGGCTATCCATGCGAAATGATTTCGGAATTCTCGCCAGAAATCCTCGCCGAGTTCAGCAAAAAATATGAGACTTTCATCGCCACGGTCTACAACAACGAAAACGATATCACGAGCATGATTCACACCGTGAGCATTACGAAAGACAAGAGCGAAGGCAGCGATGACACGTTCTCTGTACACAACGCATACGCCTGGAGCGATAACACAAAAGATTCGCGCCGGTCGCATTTCAAAGTAACCTCGGGCCAGAAATATGTCGCTCTCCAGGGTTACACTTCCATCGAAGAAGCCATCGCGAATATCTCCAGATCGAGTGTCAAACCGATCACGCTCATCGGCATCAACAAACAAATCTCCGGCGACTAATCGCACACGGTTCGACGTTCACTCGAACGCCTCAGAAAAGGCTGATGGGCAGTGTTCATCAGCCTTTTTTATTAGCTAAAATTATTAACGATATTCCCCACAACAAAGATGGATAACAAAGAATCACAGACGGATTACGAACTCCCCGGATCGGTTTCGCCATTTCAGTCGCACATCGAGATGATGCAGGCCTATGGCGAAGTTTTTGTCATGTTATGCCTGGAATATATGGGCAGAATGGCCGAGCGGATCGTGAACGATGCCGGCGGCTATGGGCCGCAGTCTGTCGCGCTTGCGGAACTCTTCGAGTCTGTCACCGGCCAACATTCGGACCTCAGCATTGAGTGGATGCAGGAACACCACGTACCGCCTCCCGAATCCTGTCGGCTCGCCATTAAGGCGCGTCTGGAACACATCCGACATTGCTGCGAGCGCACATTCGAGGCCCATGCGGCCGGAACGCTCGCGAACTTTCCGCCCAATGCCGACCCGATGCCGATCGAGACACTGCGCAACAATTTCGATCTCACGCGCCTCGAAGTCTCTGTCATTTTGGCGTGTGCGCTGATTCAGTTTGACGAACAATACGACCGTGCGTGGCGCTATGTGACGGGCGCGGGCCCGGATGCCCGGCCGACCATCGGCTTTCTCATCGAGCTCCTGCGAGGATTTGCAAAAGACGATCGCGAACTCGTCACGTGTTTTCAGCCGACATCGACGCTGTGCCGCTATGCGCTCATCGAGATGGGCAATGACGCGATCACCAGCCGGGCCCAGGTGAGCGTTCCCGCACGAATCGTCTCATTTTTGATCGGCAATCCGTCGTGCGACATCCCCGAGGCATGCCGGATGCTCGAACGCTCCGCGGCAGAAACACTTGCTTCCACGAAGTCGGCCGAGACCGCGATCTTCAGGCAGATGCAAAAAAAATCGATGCGCCTGGCGGTTCTCGGGTATCGCGGCATTGGGCGTCGCGATGCCATCTGCCACGCTGCCTCGAAACTCGGCGTGCCCGTCTTGCAGCTCTCGCTTACCGAAGCATGCGACCTCCTGATGCAGGATCGCCAACTGGAACGCTACTTTGCGTCCATTCTGCGCGAAATTCGTATGTCTCACGCCGTGCTGCTCGTCGATACCGAGGCGCTGCAATCGGAACACGAGACATGGCTTTTGCACAATGCCCATAAAATCCGGGCCTTGTTCGAGCGTGAGCGCCATCTTTTGCTCGCCGTCCTGATCCAGCGGCAGAACTCGCTATCCCGCGAGGTATTTGGGGAGCTGTCGGAAGTCGCCATTCCCGCGCCGAGCCGTGCGGAGCAGCCGGGGCTCTGGAACGCGGCGCTCGCCCACTCGCTCGACGAAACCACGGCGCAGGCGCTCGCGGAACAAATGGCCGGCGGCTATTGCCTGAGCTATGCCGAAATCGTGTCGGCCATCGACAGGACGCGAGCCCGATTCCCCTTCGATTCGCCGCAACGCGCCCTCACGCTCGAAAATCTTTCCGAGACGCTGAACAAGACCCGCGGCCAGAAGCTCGAAGGGCTCGCGACGCTTCGCAGCACATCCCTCTACCTCAAGGATATCGTCCTTTCCGACGACATCCGCAAGGTGCTCGACGAAATCATCAGTTATGCGAAATATAGCGAGACGGTCATGCGAGACTGGGGGTTCGCGAAATACAATACGTCGGGGGCGGGGCTGAGCGTGCTGCTGTCCGGCGT
>JAZODZ010000472.1:0-2836 GCA_045597285.1 Myxococcota bacterium | reverse complement strand
AAGTATCTCGAACAAATCAGGTACTGCATATCAATTTTATAAAGAGTATTACCCCAAAACCAAATTCTATATGAGTTATGGCGACAGCAACTTTTTATGGTCAACGTATGTTTTTGTTGAGTTACGGTCTGCATTATATTTATATTTATCATACGCATATTTTGATGTAAATATTGAAAATTGGCTTTTTGATCCCTCTACTGTTTTTAATGAAAAGGAATTGGAGACATACAAAACATTACAGTCCGCTATTCTCGGTGCCGTTGAAAAGGAAATTGAAAAAGAAAACGGTAAGTCCGTTGGCCAGTTCTTTGCTTATAAAGATTGTCTGAAGCCTTGTCTTAAATCTCCATCAACATGCTATAGCGACATGGAGGATTATTATCATGAATCCTTTTATAAAATGGTAAGAGCTTTAAACGCAGCTGGTCAAGTCTTTTTGTTGAAAGAACCCACTGAGCTACCGAGATATATTTATACAATAGGTTGGAGCGCATTGTTGTATCGTTATAGCCAAGATGACATCATGCTTAACAATCCCGATGTAATCAAATTGTTCAAGCAATCCCCGGTTGCAAGCCAAATTATCAACAGTTCACTCGATGCTAATTCAAAGAAGCGTCTAATTGGTATTTGGTTTATGAGACAGGTACACTGGGCGCTTGAATCTTTATTCAAATCGCTGAATGCCCTGGATTCATATAAAGCCTCTATTGAACTCTCTGAAATGGGACCAGACGGTCTGTCACTGCCCTTGATAACAGCCCTTGACGCAATGCAATACGCCTCAAAACCCGCCAATATCGACTGGAGCAAATATAAAATTAAACGCTGAAATACAAAAAATACTCCCTGGCTCATGGCAAATCTTGTTACATGGCGATGTCCCTTCATCGGATGCAGAACACATCAACCAGCTGCTCAACCATTGGAACAATGCCATGATATAATAAGCACTCTGAAAGAGTAAAAAAATTCAGCCCGGGGTAAGCGTATCCTTCTCTCTCTCTCCACTGTGGAGAGAGGAAGATATCGCCGAGACGACAGAATACCCACACGCATTAAACATAGCCTTGTCTTTGGCCCATCCCTACACCACGCACTCGACGATTTCCCGGTCGCCCACCTGAATCGTCTTCATGCCACTCTCTTTGTTTTTATTAAAACAGAAACTTACGAGATAACCTTTTTTCGCATGATAAAAATCGAGATACCCCGCGATTTGCTTCTCGCCGCGTTCGTTGTACGCATTCCCTCGCCAAATCTTAAGTTCAATGATATATTGATGGCCGAGGTAGTCGATAATGATATCGGTTCGCGTCTCATCGCGTGTTTGTGCTTCGATATAATAATTGCCAACGCCATTGATGATCGGTTTTAGATATAATAGAAACAGCTTGCGGCCTTTATCCTCGACAAACTTGCCGTCTTCCCTGCCATAAATATCGTTGAAATGTACAGCAAATCGAGAGAGCAAATGCTCCATGTCGATCTGGCCGTTTTGTATAAACTGATTTTTGTCGATGGAACCCTCTTTAGATAATGCACTTGTCAGGTTATTCATTTCATCTTCTGAGATGAAAAAATCATATAATACTGTCTCGAAAACACGATTAGATATTCTAACAATTTTATCAGATTCCTTAATAAAATTGAAAAGAAACGCCATCTGAATGTGCTTTTCGAGCTGGTTAAATGCGAACTTGCGCCCATTGAGGAGTATTTCCTTAAACATTTGTCGCATTTCTGGAAAATCATAGAGTTTCTTTACCATGTCATCGAACAGGGTATTACGCTCATGCAACAACTCCTTTTCCGCCTCCAAAAATCCGTCCTTGTTCCAACGCAGTTTCTTTTCGTCGAGAATCTGGCAAAGCCGTGAGACGAGGAAAGGATAGCCCGAAGTATAGTCATAAAGCAACTGCGCCATTTCATGCGCGTCCATGATATCGACTTCGGGAACGCCAACGTGATCGGCCTTATATTCGGCTATCATCCCTTCGATGCCGTTGGCAGGCAGCGACATATCGACATCGAAACGCGCCGCGATGTTCCAGGGACTGTTATATTGGTGTTCAGTATCAGGCCGTATCTTGAGTTTGAGATTCTTGATATCATAGACGCCAGCAAGAATGACGGACTGGAAAGTGGGAATATCTTCGCGTTCCAAAAATTTCGCACGCAAAAGCCCCAGTATGCGTATAAAAGAATCGTGATTACTCGCCTGATCCACTTCGTCGATAATCAACACGATTGGACGCGTAGCTGCATTACACATTCTTGTCATAAGCATCGAAAAAGTGCCGAGTTCAATTCGAAGGGATGTCTCGTATTTGTCAAAAGCCTTGCAGACCAGTTCCATGACGGGGGCGGAGACGGAATTGTTTTTCTTCATGGAAGCCATATTAAACTGCTCTAAGATGGCAAACGCCAGATTGGATTCCGTTGCGTATGAAGAATCCGCCAACCCCTCGAAGCTGATCGAAAACACCTCGTAGTCTGCAGCAAGCGCATTTTTGAGGGCATACAGCGTCGTGGTCTTGCCGTACTGCCGCCCCGCATTGATACAAAAATAGTCGCCACGCCCGACCATCTGCGCAATGATTTCCAGCCGTTCACTGATGTCAACCATATAGTGTTCATCGGGATAACAAGTGCCAGTGACGTTAAAGCGTTTCATGACTTAACTCCATTCGTGTTGACAGCGGCTCTCACCCCGCTCATCCATCCTCACCATAGCTCGCTCGGTTATAAATGGCGAGGAAATTTTCAAATGGGGCGTTGGCTATGCAGCGTTGCCGTATATGCCGTGCGTGCTCGCCTATACGCCTGCGGC
>JAZODZ010000471.1:0-3193 GCA_045597285.1 Myxococcota bacterium | reverse complement strand
GAGAAGAGCGAAGAGGCGAAATCGGACGAGAAGAGCGAAGAATCGAAATCGGACGAAAAGTCCGAGGAATTAGCCAGAGTGGCGGCTGCGGCTTACGAAATGACCGAGAGAGCCTGCAAGGGCGATGTCATGCCGGAAAATGAAGTCGTCGTCATGGAACATGAACTCAAGCCGGATACGATATATTCCGACGAGGAGTGCGAGCCTATTCCTGAACCCGTCAATACCGCCAACCGCAAGCTGATTCTGCTTTGTGCCGTTCTCATAAGCGTCTTAATCGGGTTTGGTCTTTTTGTCGTCTGCGATTATTTCTTCTTCTCTGAAAAAGTGGATTCAATGCCTGGTTATCATCAGGATTATGTTTTCCAGGATGATATCGTCAACTACACATCAATTGCTTCCTCATCTAACGGGAAATTTGTGGCGATGTGTTCGGACTACCGGGGCATTGTAAAAGCCGATATGCAGACGGTTTTTGAATTCTGGCCGTCCCTGACAGGATGTCGGAATCTGATCGTCTCGGACGACGGTACGAATGTCTATTATATCGACCATGCAAACGGGCTATATCACGTCGATATGTTGCACGACAGTGGGTTGAACGTTGCGAAAATTGCTGACCTTGCCGATATGGAAGGCAGCCTGTTCGATGTCCGGGATGGCGATGTCTATTATATCGCAAGGCTTTCGGACAGTATGAAGCGAGTCGTTCGACACGTCAACCTCGGCAATGGATCGTCCAAGGATGTAGAGTTGCCAGAAGATGCGATGTTGTGCGACGGCTTTTCGGCATCGGCTTATGCGTATCTGAGCAACGGTTCGATATATGTGGTCAAGAATGGGCAGACAGAGGCGGCTTCCCTTGAGGATCCGAAGCTGGGATGCACGCAGCGCCCGTCGCAGTTTGGCTGTGCATCGGATGGTGAAGGCAACTGGGCGGTTCTGTGCAGTTCCAGCATACGTCAGGGAAAGGGCAAGATTGCCGATGCACCGCATCAGATGACGGATGACGTTGCAATCCGTTCAGGTGCCAAGCACTGGCAACTTTTGAGGAATGCTAACGGGACGGATTATATTTCGACCGATTTCAGGCATCACATCGATGCGCGTAATAAGCTGGCATCCGGTAAATTTAGTCGCGAGCTGAGTAATGAGTTTGCCGTAGCTTATGGCAATAACGAAGAGCCTCTGATTGCTCTGAGTGCGGGTCAGCCTGTCAGCATCAATAGTGAAGGTCATGTGAGCCTGCTTACGCGCCCGACTCCGATATGGAATAAGAAAGTGTATTCGACGGCGTTTTATGCCAACGGCGACAAGATGATCGTCTTTGCCGAAGAAGAAACGGGTCTGTCATCGTCGCTTATCACGTGGACGAAAACTACCCCAGGTCTGGAACGTGCCATTCCTGGCATTGTGGACGGCTTGAACGTTTCGTGGCACGGCAACTACGGGTTTGTGACATTCAATATGGAGGGAGCACCAAAACTGGAGTGGATTGATTTCAATCACGATTTCAAGATTTTGGGACTGATCAAAGATATCGCGAATCCCGTCGAAGATGCCGAATGGTCTGCGGATGAAAAATATGTCATTCTGCGCTACGTCGGCGGCACGTCTGAACTATTTAAGCTCGTCGAAACAGAGGGTGAGCCTGAAATGCTTTATGCAGAAGGCAAGGGAACGTTGTTCCCGGGTGAGAAGACGCGACGATTGGAGTCTGTCCGCGAGTTCCCGGCTGAGGTTGGCGTCAGCTTCGCGCAGAAGAGTTCCGAGGAACAGCTCCTGTGGTATCTCGAGGACGGTGTCTTAAGGCTCCTCCGTATGAGCGATGGTGCCAAGTCGGTCGTTTTCGATTCTCTGGAAGACGAAATCGAACAAATTCGTGCAAAACACGTGTTCGCCCATCCCGCCGCCGATTATCTGATTCTTTGGGGCGACGAGGGCATGATGAGTTTGAACCTCAAAAAACGCAGTGCTCCAAACGTGGCCGAAGTCGGTCCTGTGGCATGGGTCGTTCCCGATCGTCAGGGAGAGAAACTCGCCACGTCCGCCGGCGTGTACGATTTGGAGACCGGCAGCGTGCATCCCTGGCCAAATGAAATCAATCTCACCCGTCCTTTGGCGTGGGTTGGTTCAAACCATTTCCTGATGACGGAAGATGGCACGAACCTCATCGAACTTGTCGGAAATTCTCAGATGAAAGTGCATCACATGCCCGGCAAGAATACCCTCCGCATGATCGGTGCCAATTCCGGGTTCCATCCGAGTACCGATATCATCAGCGTCATTCGTGACAAGGCGATTTCGCTCGAACGGCTGAAGCCAAACGGCAAGACCAAGACCGAAGTCGTGCTGGCGGGAAGTAACGGACACTGGTGTGCAATCGATGCCGACAAGCGGCCGTGGATTCATCCGACGAGTCGAACCCAGAATAATATGTGCTATTCGACCAAATCGGCCGCAGAAGGCATGGACAAGCCAGGTAAGCAGGTCGATCCTTCGCTGATGGCGCAATATGAAATCACGAAAACGAGTCTTCCGGCCTATACGCCGTCCGAAATCCATTTCGTCGACGATGTCCATCTGACCATCCACACGGTTCCTGACAATGCCACACTCGGGTTTGCCAGTGTCTCTGGTGAACTGCCGAAAGAACTCGTTTTCGCGGACGGCGTGAAAACGGCTCCTCTCGACATCAAGATGAAGGCAGTGGATGACAGAATTATCATCGCTGTCACACAGGAAGGCTACGTCCTGCGCGTCGTGCCTTTCACCCCGAACACGGCAAATGTTGCGCTTCGCGTCCCGCTTCTTCCCGAGGCGGCTGCCGATCTCAAGGTGGCGTATAAAGATGCGGACGGCGAGGCTGTTTCCGATGTATCCGAGTCCTTCGATATTGAGTTGAAATCACTCGTCCAGGCTCGCCGGGATGAAGTGAAGGCATGCCTGAAGAAAGAACACGCAGACAAACTCATTCTTGATGTCAACGACGGCGGCGATATCGTGCTTCCAAACGACACGAGTGCAGAGCTTACGGCTTGCCTGGCACCTGTCTTAACATATATCAAGGAACAGTGCGGGGCTGGTGCACTTCCTGAGGTGACGAATTATTCAGGGCTTCGCATGACAATCGATAACCCCTGAGGTATGGACATGGCAACAGGCGCGAGCAGATTTGTCGTATGTTATTCGC
>JAZODZ010000470.1:0-2685 GCA_045597285.1 Myxococcota bacterium | reverse complement strand
TATGAAATTGGTTCTGTAAACAAGCCTGGAATCATTGTGATGTCCCGTGGCTATATTCAGGCTGTCACAATAATTCGAGGCATTCGTTTGGCATTAGAAAATGACTTTGGATGACAAAATGTCCCTTCCTTAGCCCAATGGAAGAGGGAAATGGGTTCGCGTGCGCCGCTATGGCGTTGCCATACGCGTCGCCTGCGCCGGTCTATTGGCGTGATGCCAATACGACCGGCGAATTATTTAATGTGTTCACGCCCTCACCCGTTACCTAATAAGAAATAGACTTATTTTTGTATCTCAAGCCACATTCATGGATTGGGCTAAACTCTGAAATTCAGACTTATCATCATCACAGAACGAGCAACTACTGCCAGCTACCTCCTGCCTACTGCCAGGTCTGACATTTCTGTCTTGCATGTCAGTCTCTGGATCCGGTCTGCGACATTTTTGTCATTTCTTGCTATTTTTCGCCTATCCCCCCTTGAAATTGCAAAAATCGGTCTATTTTCGGTCTCTAAATCGTTTTTTTCTGTCAAGAGCTTGACTTTTATTTTTTTAATGTATGACGAAAAAGTCATAGTTGAGAATTTGTGCCACGAGGGGGTTGGATGTGATTTTGTCCCCTAAAATCAATTACTTATAAAAAATATTTCGGGTTGGATTGGCATTTGCCATATTGGTCACCAGCGCGATTTGGCGCCTGACAAAAAAACATAAGTTACCCATCAACAGTAAAGAGGTGGAAACATGACATACTTAAACAATACATATTCAGATTTCGAAAACGAATTCTCAGTTGAAGAACATCTCAAGAGTGTTGTCGATAATATTAAGGATTCCAGCTTTAATGTTGAAAAGGCATACATCCAGGCTATCAGCAAAGTGCCCGTCCTTACCAAAGATGAGGAAGCTCACTGGGGATTTGAGATGGACGATTCCCGCAAAAAAATGATGGCTTGCGTGTTCAGCACCCGTCTTGGCATTGAAATGATTCTCAATCAGATTTCGTCTTTTTGCCGTGGCGAACTCAAGCTGAAAGATTTGCTTGGTCACCGTCAGATGGACGATGATGAGCGCGAAGAACTTTCTGAAAAACTGATTGCTGCGAATGGAAAATTATCGGCACTCAAGGCTTCTGATCGCGGAAAGAATCACACCAAGATTGTTGAGCTCATCAAGTCTCTCAATCTCGGCATGGATTATATGCTTAGTATCGTGCACTATCTGCAGACCATGTCCACGAAATTGATGAATGCCCGGTCTGAGTGGCTTTCGCTCTGCAAACTTCTGGGCGTTGACAGTGCCGTGCTCTGCGAGAATATGTGCAAATATATTGCGCACGAACCCTGTCGGTTCCTGAAAAATGACGACCAGTACAGACGTTATTCTGTTCTCTATAACAATTACCAGGCGGAACGGAAGAACCTCATGGATAAGGTTGGCTCGATTGATGATTTCGAGGCAAGTATGATCTCGATAAACAATGAGAACGTGCGTTATGAGAAAGCCCGTTCCATCATGATCGAGTCAAATCTTCGCCTCGTGGTGAATCAGTGCAGACGCTTTATCAAGGATTTCAAAAATAGAAAACTCGATTTCCTCGATTTGGTTCAGGAAGGAAACATCGGTCTGATGCGAGCTGTCGAGAAGTTTGATTACACGATGGATAACAAGTTCTCGACGTATGCGACCTGGTGGATCAAGCAGAGCATCACGCGTGCGAATGCCGATTTGTCACGTACGATTCGTATTCCGGTGCATCTCGTCGAAGTCATTACGCGCATTCAGAAGGCGCAGCGAGAACTGCGGGATAGATTAAACCGTTTCCCGTCGAAAGCTGAAGTCGCCGCATTCCTCAATATGAGCGAAAAAACAGTCGAAAGTATGCTCGCTGTGAATGTTCCGACCTGTTCCCTCGATCAGTCCTGCGACGATGACGAAGAGAACCCGCTTTACAATCACATCGATTCCCAGTGCAAATCACCGATGGCAGATCTCGAAGAAGAAGCTATGTGTAGCGAGCTTTCCAGAGTCCTGCATACGTTGACTCCGCGTGAAGAACGCATTCTCCGTATGCGTTTCGGTATTGGCGAAACGCAGACATTTACTCTCGAAGATGTGGGGCGTGAATTCAGCCTGACCAGAGAACGCATTCGTCAGATTGAAGCCAGAGCCATTGAGAAACTCTTTGTGCCAGCTCAGAACTGTGATCTTGCTCTCTGCGTCTAATCCTTTGTTACGCTCCTTTTAGGGGCGATTAAATAAAAAAAGCTGCGTCGAAAGGCGCAGCTTTTTTTGTCTTAAAGGAAAGATAATCGAGATAGACTCAAATGAGAATTGTTAGGAATTTCGCGGGCCAGAAGCCCGCATCAAGAATGATTTAGAGTGCCACGACCAGACCTTTCATGCCCGTTTTCTTGGCAATATTGGCCTGGAGTGTTTCGGCCTGTTCTTTCTTCGAACCGCCATCGACGCGTACACGATACCAGTTTTGACCATCGACACTGTCTGTCATGATGATGGCATGATAGCCTTCGACATTCAGTTGGCGGACAAGCGTCTGCGCGTCTGAGGGATTTTTATACGACGAAACCTGGATTGCGTATTTTCCCGATATCTTGTTCAGGCTATGGCGAGCTTTGGCCTTAATTGCAGGGTTCTGTTCTAGGTCGAGTTCGGTCAGTTCTC
>JAZODZ010000469.1:0-8048 GCA_045597285.1 Myxococcota bacterium | reverse complement strand
TGTAGGCACAATTTCCCCTGATTGCGGATCAACCTTCCCGATGCATTTTCTGACTGCACGAGACTGCTTTTTCTCCTTATCCCAATGATAGGTCGTTTCGTATGCGTATGTGATTCCCGTTTTCTTATCTGTTTGTTTAATGATTGACATATCAAACCTCGTCATGTTCAAAAACACGACAATTACTATAAACATGACGATGAATTGTCAACAAAAAAAAACGATAACCAGCAAATAAACACACTTTTGGTGCCATCACTTGATGGTCATCGTCATAATTGTCGAGAATCTAGGTTGTATCCGTGACGTCAAGACAATCCTAGCGCAGGCCAAAGCGCAATGCTATCGATCCGTCAATTCGGTCATGGTACAGGCGTACTGGCTCGTCGGCTGGCGCATCGTCCACGAGGAACAGGGCGGCAACCAACGCGCCGGTTACGGCAAACAGGTCATTCCAAAACTCGCCAAAGCCTTGAACCATGAACAAGGTAGCGGCATGTCAATCGCACAACTTTGGAATTGCAGGCAATTCTACACAGTTTTTCCGTCGAAAGAAATTCTCTACACACTGTGTAGAGAATTGAGCTGGTCGCATTTGCGCCTGATCATGCGACTCGATACGGAGAAAGAACGGGCGTATTATGTGGAACAAGCGAGAACCGGGCGTTGGTCCGTACGAGAGTTGGAACGAAATATCCGCACGGACATGTTCCATCGAGTCTTGCAAAACCAGCTTCCCGAAAGCAGTATCGTTCCCAATACCGCAAACGAGACGCAAGCCAAGACGATCGCAAGCCAAATCAAAGATCCCTACATTCTCGAATTTCTTGGAATTAAGCCGGAAATCCATACAACAGAAAAGGATCTAGAATCCGCCATTTTGTCGCATATTGAGAAATTCCTCCTTGAACTCGGAAAGGGATTCTCATTCGTTGAACGACAGATGCATATCAAGACCGAAACACAGGATTTCTATATCGATCTGGTGTTTTATAATTATATATTAAAATGTTTTGTTCTGATCGATCTCAAAACAGGTGCACTCAAGCACCAGGACATCGGTCAAATGGACATGTATGTTCGAATGTTCAATGACATCAGGAAAGGAAATGACGATAACCCGACGGTTGGTATTATCTTTTGCTCAAGCAAGGATGACAGCATCGTCAAATACTCCGTTCTAAACGATTCAGAACATCTGTTTGCGAGCAAATACAAACTCGTATTGCCCACCGAAGATGAACTTGCAGAAGAACTTACGCGTAATCGCCACCGACTTGAGGAATACTATCAATCTATTTCTGAATCGCCCTCAGCGCCTGGAAGGTGCCCCAATCATAGCGTAGGTGAAGCGTAGCCCACGGAAACGGGTGCGCGTATGCCGCAGGCATAGCGCACCATCGCACGGCGTATCGGCCGCAGGCCGATAGCCGTGCCAGCGAGCCGTATGCGCCGCAGGCGCATAGGCGAGCTTCCATAATTCCGGTGTTCATGCTATCATGATAAATGCTCTCATCTCTGGCAGAAATGAGACATTCGATGGTTTGCAAATTTGAGATTCACGCCGTTACCGCATTGTCATACTATGAGGTTTATGATGAATCGTCTTACATTTGTGGGAGTTGTCACGGGCTTCGTATTTCTGTCTTTCGGGTGTACGTTGTATGATGACCCGATTGTTGAAACTTATGGAGACAGATGTCCTGAGTGGGTTACGCTGTATGAAGATGGTATTGCGCTAACCCCGACGGAAAGCCCCGCCATAGCCCAGAATGCGAGACAAGCTGGTTACTGTCCCGATAATTATATTTGTTCATTGAATGCAGATAAAAAGAGGATTTGTCGAACTAAATGCGATGAAAATTCTCATTTATGCAATGAGAAATGTCTTATTTCTTCCAATTATATATTTCATTATACAAAAACCGAAGGAATTGATTATTGCGAAGCCACATTGATATGTCCCGAACAATGTATCAATGGATGTAATGATAACGGCACGTGCAAATGCCCAGAAACATGTGTCAATGGATGTACTTTAGATGGCACATGCAAATGTCCAGAAACATGTACCAATGGATGTAACGAAAACGGTTCTTGCAAATGCCAGGAAACGTGTGTCATAGGCTGTAACGAAGATGGCACGTGTTCTGAAGTTTGCAATACTGCAGATTGCTGGGATAAATTAATCAATAATATATCGTGCATTTTAGCAACGAATTGCGATGACGATGAGGCGGCGAAGATTTGTGAAGAAGCCGCAAAGCTAAATCCAGAACAAGATTTCGATGGCGACGGTCTGACAAATGAAGAGGAACTCAACAATCCGACATTTCCATCCCATCCGTGTTTTAGGGACTCCGATGGCGACGGTTATGATGATAAAAGTGAAGTCTCTGCCGGACGTAATCCAATGGATCCAACATACCCCATGCATAACCCACTACAGGACTTAATTTGTACGCATGAGGTTCGACAAGAGGGCTCCTGGACTGTATTTCTGCAAGATATGCATATCGCAAAATTAAATGGCGCGACATATCAAAAAACGTCCTCAAACCTGGTATCCGTGTTTAGTCACGAATCGAACCACGTTTATGGATTTTTCGGCTCAGGACAGAAAACAAACGGTGCGCAACTACTGAAAGCAGCCGGTCTGACGGCAGGCACGTATATCGAAGAAGCCAGTTTTTCCTCGACAATTCCAATGGCAAGCTGGACCGGATATAAGCACGAGCTTCAGTTCGTTCCCGATATCGATGAAGTCAGCCGTTATAAATTCACGATCACGTTGGAACCTGGCGAGTCGATTCAGGATCTTCAGAGCAAAATCGCGAGGGTATTTGATCCGTCTGCACCAAAGCTTTCGGGGCACGACACGTGTTCAGCCTCATCTGGCAAGGTTTCGCTGTATCTTGAACGTTCGAGTTACTTCCACGGCGACACGAATCGCATTTACGGCGGCGCGATGACATGCGCGAATAATCTTTCGAACAAAAAGACGCTCTTCATGATGGAAGATGTTCTTTCTGGGACACTTGTTTCTCCGAACATTTCGATTGCCGATAACACGGGTAACCTGGTCCCGTATCAAGCAAATCACTGCCAGTTCGGTACGGTCCATTCGAGCGGTTATGTCGATTTCATTTGGGTCGTCGATAACTCCAACTCGATGAAGGACGAACTCGACAACGTTGCCGCGGCGGTTGAGAAGTTCACGCAGCGCCTGGGCAGTTCCGGTATTACATACCGCGTTGCTGTAACCTATACGGATGCGTATCTCGTCGATGAGAGAATGGAACCGGAAGGTCTCAATACCAAGCTTGCCGGCAAAAACTATTATACGTTCTATGATAAAACTGGTGGCTATTTGAAGAACAGCTATATGACCGGTCTTGGATTCCGCAATTATGAAATCAATAACAACAAGAGCGCAGGAGCATTTCTGAGCACGCCGAATCTCGTCAAGACACGTGTTCCGCCTGCAATTCAGAAATACAAGGCATGCGGCGTTACGGTTAATTCCGATAATCCCAACATTTGTGGCTTCAATTATGAAGATGGCATCAAGAGCGGTTTGGTCGGACTTCAGCGTCTTTCATTCGATCCTGACGGCGATCTGCCGGACTGGATTGAAACTAAAGAACAGTTCACCCTGATGAAGAATATCAAGGAGAGCATTATTAACAAACTCGGCAAAGATGACGATGTCAAGTTTGATGATGCAAACAAAGCACTCAAATATATCATTTGGGTTTCCGATGAAGAATCTCGCCAATTTAAAGAAAATTGCGAATATTCGACATCCGACTTGTCAAAGGCCGTTTGCAAGACCGGTTACAAACTGGAAAATGGCAAGATGCGTACTGGTAGTCTGAAATCTGATGACGGCGAGGCATCTAGTGTCTGCAATCCGTCGATTGCATCCATGCTCGTTCCGAGCGTTGAGACAAATTTTGCGGATGCGCAAGCTGATTCGAGCAAGGTTTTGTTCCAGGATATGTCATTGAATGAAATCAGAGCATTCTATCCGGATTATTACAACATGCTTCGCTATTATCTGAATGAATATCATAAATTTGCGGGTGAAGGCGGCATTACAGGCTTTGCGCTCGTAGGCGATTCCGGCAATCAACATGGCGGCGCTTGCAAACACCTACAGGTTTGCGATGGTCTTTGTTTCGCGGATGCCCAGGCACTCGCCGAGAACAATGCAACCAAAAGTACGGGACAGGTCGGTTGCTTCGAATGCCTTCCCGAAACCGAGGGCGGTCCTAGCTGGCGCGATGACTCGGCGGCTTTTGAAGGTGCCAACTATGGCCTTTCCTACATCCACCTCGCTCGCTTCCTCGGCACCAAAATATCTGAAGAAGGCGGCAAGATCGTTACCGAAGGCAAGGAAGGCGGTTTCGCTAGTATTTGTAATACGAGCTTCGACGTTTCGGTTGATGCCATCTTTGAAGACGTCGCCGGTCGTGTTGCGTTCAAACAGCCGTTGGAAGGTTATCCGATTTCCAGCACGATTCGCGTCGGTGCAAAGAAGGATGGCATGGCATTTGAGCTTGAGCGCGGTGCAGACATCAACGGTTGGACGTATGACGCCTCGCAGAACGCGGTTATCTTCACGACTCTCCAGGTCGATAAAGATTCCGACATCGTCATTTCCTACGATCTGTGGCAGTTTTTGATAGGTTAAACCTTTATCGCCTAAATTTACGCTTCAATGCACATTAAAAGAAGGAATCTCCTATGAATCTCCTCAATATAAATCATATATCCGAAAAAACTACCGTGTGCCTGTTCGTACTCGCCACAACGGTATTGTGCATTTGTATGGGATGCACGGGCGACGTCATTCAAACCGAGCCGTCTCATGAAATAAACTGCGAGGATGCCTGTAAAGAAGGCGATATTCAATGCGATCAGAACATCGTGATGGCGTGCGAACGGCTCGAAACAGGATGTCTCAAATGGACGGTTGACGAAATCTGCGCACCCGGGATGCACTGCGATGATTCGACGCACAAATGCGAAGACGGCTGTTTGGAAATCTGCGACGGTGCCCCGCAAGACAAATGCAATGCACAGGGGTTGCTCAAGTGCGTCGAGGATGAGGCCGGCTGTGCAGTTTGGGAAGTCGCCGGTTCGTGTCCCGAAGGGATGACTTGTGATCCCGGGACATCGAAATGTGCCGACGCCTGTGCCAAATCGTGTTCGGCCGATGTCCGATGCACGGATGCGGGCGTGGAATCATGCAGTATCGATGAGAATGGTTGTGCCGTCTGGACGCTGACAGAAAAATGTCAAAAGAAACAGTTCTGCGACACCGAAACATTCAAATGCATGGACGGTTGCAAGAACGAATGCGCCGCAGGTGAAAAGAAATGCGTCGGCAACGGCCTGGCAGAATGCAAAGCATCCGAGGATGGATGTTTCAGATGGGATGCGCCTGTCGCCTGTGAAACCGGCAAAGCCTGCAATAGCCAGACTTTTGCTTGCGAATATGCCTGCGGGAATGACTGCGATCCCTTTTCTATTATATTAATTCCGGATACACAAAATTATTCGCGAAGTGCAAAAGGCGAAGATAATATATATACAAGACAGATGAAGTGGATTAAGGAAAACGAAAAGAAAGAAAACATTCGTGCCGCAATCCACCTCGGGGATATTACCGAAGGCAACAATGATTCCGAATGGGAAGTCGCCGATTACGCACATAAAAATTATATCGACAAATCGACGGTACCCTATGCCATTTCGACGGGCAATCACGACTATGGATGGTCATATACCAATATTACCCGTGAACGTTCCAAAATAGGGAAATTCTTTGGAAAGAACACAGAACGCTTTAAGGATAAAGCGTGGTTTCATGAATCGCCCTACTATGGCAATTCCTATATAACATTCTCGGTTGGAAATATAAAATTCCTCGTTCTGGCGCTCGAATTCGGTGCCCGCAAAGACGTCGTGTGCTGGGCGGATGAACTCATCAAAAAATATCCCGACCATCGCGTCATTATAGAAACTCACAATTATCTGGCACACGAACCGAGTACATGGCAGTCCCCGAGTGTCTATGGCAACACCGGCTATTCGGGCCCGGCCTATCTGCCCAATGCCACGCACGGCTGCGGCGGATATGATCTCTATCACGAGCTCGTTGCTCGCCATAACAATGTCATCATGGCTGTGAGCGGGCACGAAGGCGAGACCGAATGGCGTCAGAAAAAGGCATTCAACGGCAATATCGTCACCGAGATGGTGGTCGATTATCAGTTTGAAGCGCCCTGCACGGCTTCGGGCACAAACCAATGCACTGCCAACTGCTCGCACGTCCCCAATGCCGGCAATGGATGGCTGCGGCAGCTGATATTCGATCCCAAAACAAACACGGTTCAGGGCAAATCCATTACGGTACTCAAAGACAGCGAATTTGCCGGCGGCAAGCCCGCTTTCTATTGTTCCGAGCTCAATCCCACGAACAACTGGTACACCAAGGATGCCAGCCATACGGATCACCAGTTTTCTTTCGAGTGTGACTTTACCTCGTCGATCGATTACAAATACAGCACGAATGACTATCTCGGGTTTACCGCACGCGATATCAACAGCAATGGAAGTGGCGAGCAATTGAACCCGCAGATTGCGATGCACCGGCAGACGGGAACCATGGTCACGGTTTGGGAAGACGATTCCGATTCGGCGGACGGCCAGGCGACGGCGGGCAGTAAAAAAGGTCAGAACCACCACGACATCATGGGACGCATTTTCTATGGCGGCGGCTGCGAAAAAGTCAAACAGTTCACCGTGAACAACCCCACTGCCGGCGATCAGATGACGCCTGCGGTTGCCATGGACAAATATGGCAATTTCGTCGTCGTGTGGGCGGACGATACGGACGGGAACGGCTATTATCAGATATATATGCGCGGCTTCGATGAAAACGGAAAGGAGCGCTTTGCCACGACGGTCGTGAACTCCAAGGATACGGGCCAGCAGTTCAATCCCTCGATTGCGATGGCGCCGGACGGGCGTTTTGTCGTGGCATGGGAAGACGAATCCGATAACGCGCAGACGCCGCAGATATTTGTACGCGGGTTCGATGCCAATGGCAAACAGGCCTTTGCCGACCGCAATGTCGACAAGCTCGAAGGCGTCAATCGACATCCCAGCGTGGCCATGGCCGACGACGGTTCCTTTGTCGTCACCTGGGATGCCGCGGCCAGCGCCGATGCGGATTTGCAAGTCCTGGCCAAGGGGTTCAAGGCAGACGGCACGGATCGTTATCCGAAGTTCACCGTGAACGCCACCAACGACGGCCCGCAGCGCAATCCTTCCATTGGCATGAATTCCGAAGGCGTGTTCTTTATCGTCTACGAGGATGATGCCGATAAAAATGACGTATTTCGCATTAAAACCGTCGGTTATAATGCCGATGGCAGAAAGCTCGTCGCCGATATACATATTTCGGATGCTGGCGAGAATGCGGTGGAACCCGTTGTCTGCGTAGACAAATCCAATCGCGCTATCTTTTCATGGACGGCAAAAGCTATCAATAACGGAGACATTCGATTCAGATTATATGACAATTATAAACTGGATGGAGCGACCCATTCTGCGAATTCTATCAACCGCGGTGTCCAGGATCAGCCGGCACTCGGATGCACCGAAGACGGCAAATTCGCCATTCTATGGCATGGCAATGTGGATGATAATGGCGATTACGAAATCTTTGGCCATGGATATAACGAAATATAAACCGTGGTAATATATAATTTTATATATATGGGCACGGCTATCGGCGTCGCCGATACGCCGTGCGGCGCGTCGCCTATGCGGCGTTGCCGCATACGGCGAGAGACGTGCGGACCGCACGTCTCTACCATGGGCACGGCTATGCCTGCGGCATACGCCGTGCGTACCTTTCTGGATCATCCTTATCATAACTAATACCGACTAATAATATTTCGTCTGTATAATTTTGTATAGAAGCCGGATAATTATTCTTTTTAATCTGCGCAATCGCGCCTTCACTGTCGCGC